>CAYOMI010000051.1:0-9494 GCA_964405005.1 uncultured Planctomycetales bacterium
GTCTTAAATCTGATAATGTCTTCAATTTGGACGGAGGACCAAAACAAACCGGCTTAATTTTAGATTTGATTTTGCGCAACATAGATAAAAGCACCGTTTATGAGGCCACCTCTGTTAGCGAGCCGCAGGAGCAATTCCCCAAACGTATCGCTATCCTTACGAGTGGAGGCTCGGCAGCAGGACATAATAAGGTTTTTGATTCAGCGCTGAAAGAAGCAGAGAAGAGAGGCATCCAACTTATAGGCATAAGAGGGGGTTGGAAGGGCTTAGTAGATGAAGAGTCAGTTAAGCAAGCCGGGCCGCTTATCCCAGAAGAGGTAGAGAAAAATTGCAGGAAAGGCGGAACGATTCTTTGCACCGATAGAGAAAATCCGTACAACCCAAAAAATATTGAGAAGAATATTCCGCAAAAACTCTGGGAGAATATCAGGAAATTGGAGCTGGATGGGCTGATTACCTGCGGCGGCGATGATACCAATAGCGTCTCATACCGGCTTCAACAGGAACACCCTGAATTTCTCATCATCGGCCTTCCCAAGACAATGGATAATGATTTGAATCTTCCCTGCGGCGCTAATAGTTATGGTTTTGATAGCTTTACTCAAGCAGCTACAAAGGCCTTAGAGTATGGCAAGCTCGATGCAATATCCACCGCGAGGATTCTTGTCGTAGAGGCGTTCGGCAGGAAAGCAGGATTTGCGCCTCTTAGAATCGGCGCCAATATAAGGGCAGCCCGCACCCTCATTCCCGAAGAGACAAATCTTGATTTAGAGCAGTTAGTCAACGATTTAGCCAAATATTATGAACAGCATAAGTACGGCGTGGTTGTCGTCTCGGAAGGAGTAAAGATAAAGAAAGATTTTGCAAATAACCGCCGGATTTTAGAGGAAGCCTTTGCTAAAGACCCTGTTGCCCGCGCTGCCTTCGAAGCAGGAGAACTTGAGGCGGATAAATTTGGCCACCCCAAGTTACAATATTCCGATTTAATCATCGCCGCTGTCTTAAAAACGCACCTTAAGAAAGCCGGCATCGGTATTAGCCGTGCCGGAAAGTTAGACTACTTATACAGGTCAGCAGATATTTCTAAAGCTGATTTAAGGATGTGCAATATGTTAGGGAAGGCAGCCATTAAATTTATAGCCAGAGGAGAACACAACATCATCCTTTATGTGCATAACAATAAAGTTAAATCAATTCCTTTAACAGATGAGTTGGGCGGCAGGAAGGTTGATTATCAAGGCAAAGACAGGGAGGAATACCTCAGGGCAAATCAGGTATTATTACAAGATTCAGTTAATAACAGTCATCTTCGTAACTCCCGATTCGGTGCCTCTTACGCTTTTGAGGATTATGAAGATTTACCGCTTGCCCAGGAAAGAATAGCCCCGGAATCAGAATTATTAAGGCCGGCCTTGGAAAGATTAAAAAGGGATTATCCGCACCTTAGCATAGCATTTGAATATGAGCACTTTCTTGGTTTCTTCTGGGCTAAATATAGAAGGTCAGCTGCGGCAATAGTGAGGTCAGGGTATGAATACGGATTCTTATTGAATTCTAAATTAAAAGAAAGATTCAACCAGCTTAAACCCGATGCGATTACTTTATTCCTGTATCTTTTAGCCGTACATGAAGCCACGGAATTAATCTTGCAGTTACGTCGTGCCGGGCGCGATATCAACACAGAGATTACTTCAGAGTTTAATACCATAGATGCCTACTCAAAACTTACGGCGAGAGAAAGACAAAAAATAAGAACAATCTGCCGGACATTAGAAAAGAAAGACGGGCTCAGGGGTTATATATATGTAATTGATTTTTACGAAAGTGTTATTAAGCAAAAACTTGCCCCAGAAGAAATTATAGATAGATTAAGGCAGTTAATTAGCCTCTATCCGGACTTTAGAAATACAGATTATAGGGTAAAAATAACAAGAAACTACCTTAGTTCTACAAACCACCCCATATCGCCAATTAGCTTTCCGGAGATACCGCCTTATCTCATTCCCAAACATGTAAAAATACATGCTTGCCGCTTCGGCGGCGCCTCCCTTTGCTCCAAAAATAACCGCAAATTATTAACTTGGGCAAATATTTCTCCCGAAAACATCGAGTATAAATTGTTTTCTGATAGAAGGCTTTCTCGGAAGGACGAAAGAGAAATAGAAAAGTTTAAGAGGTTGTTGCAGCCTACTCCGGATTTCCGGATAGATATGGAATCATTAGATTATACAAAGACCTTCCTGGATTTGAAAACACGATTAATGAAAGACGAAGATTGGCCGGGGGTTTGTTATGAGGCATCTTATCACATAGCCAGAATATTAAGAGAAAATGGTTTTGCCGGGGAGCTTGTGACTCGCTGGGATGCCCAAAATGATAAATATGAAAACTATGTAATTGTATATCTCGCAGGTAGACAATTTGTTGTTTCGCTTACCCAGGCAGAATACTTATCGGATAAACATAAGGATTTGGGCGTCGTAATGATACCTCTGGATGTGGCTGGAGAAAACAAGGATGTTTTCCCGTGGCTTGGCAGCTGGCCGGTTAGGTATAGCTATAAATTTGAGAAAGACGGCAGGATTAGCGGATATATTTTAAAAGATAATAAACTGTATATTTTTAAAGAAGAAAAGCACGCCGACATTAAAGATATTATTAGAAAAGGCCCTGATTTTGATGGAACAACCGGAATAAAAATCATATATGCCGACGGCAGAATTCTGGAAATTTTAGAAAAGCTCCAAGGCATAGAAATTTTACCGCACGAAAAAGGCAATATTCCACCTATCGCTTGGCTGAGAAAATTAGAAACTGACAAAGGCGCGGCGGTGGAAGTAAAGGTGAGCCGTTTCCCGGACAAGGAATTATATTTAAAAATTTTGAATCCCGGCGTCGTAAAAGACAGCCAAATAACGCTTACTTCTGCTATAGAGTCCGCAGATGATATAGTAGGGGTAGTTTTATTAACGGATATGTTGCGCAGGTATGGTGCCAAGCATATACAATTGGTTTTAGATAAGCCATATAAAATTACCAACGGTTTAGATGAAATAATAAGTTATTATTGTGACGAGATGGCATACCGTAATGAGGAAGGCAAAGTCAAGCCAGCCGAGGTGACTTTGCGGAAACCCATTATTAAGAAAAAGCCACCGATATGGATAGAGAGGGTATTGTACCAGCATAAACGCTTGAGGCCCGATGCGCAGGAGGCAGCAAGTGTCATAAACGCTAAAAGCCAGAGGATTAAAATCAGCAAAAAAGAAAATAATCCTTTAAATTGGAAGACATCTTTGCCTAAAGGCCTAAAAGATAAAAACGTAGTTCTGGTGCATAGCACAGAAAATAACTTAGATTTTGCCGAGTTATGGCTTATGCTTATTGCCTTGCGTCAGGCAGGCGTCGGCAGCATTTCTTTAATTAATACCTACGCCGGATATTCAAGGCAGGATAAAATATTTAAGCCCGGGGAGGGTATAAGCGCGCTGAGCATGCTGAAAATCATTGAGACGTTAGTGGATAATTACTTTGTCTTAAACATCCACTATGGCAAGGAAAGCGGCTGGGTGGGCCTGACCGGTTATCCTTATCAAATGTATAATCTCAACGCATTTGTCCAGATTGCAGAAAGTCTCTTTGATCGTATAGTCGAACAAGCAAGACAGTTAAACATTAACGTTACCGAAGAACTTAAAGCCCATCCCATACTGGTCGTAGCTCCTGATGACGGGGCATCCCGATATGCCAGCCAGGCCGCAGATTTACTGGAGAGATATATACTGGATAACTACGGCACAAAAATATGCGCGTATCCCTGGGTGTCTCTCAAAAATTTTTGGATACTGGTAAAATTAAGAAGATTCTTATCCAAATTGCTATATTTTCTTGATAAATCTTTTATTCCGGCTCAGAAAATACGTTCTTACTTATCGAAGTGCGGATTTTTAACGGACAGTTATGGCTACATGGATAAAGTAAGAAGGGGTGCTACTGAGGTAGAGATACCCTCTTATATATTAGACGGTAATGGCCAAAAAATTACTATGGTTAAAGGCGTGGATGTTAAAGACTGCTGGGTATTTATTATTGATGATGAAACATCTTTTGGCAGTACTTTGACAGCCGCAACTTACGTATTAGTAAAAGAAATGCGTTTTTATTGGCCGAGGATTTTAACCGGCGCGGTTCACGGCAAATTAACCCAAGGCCTCAAACCATTTAAAACCGGCCGGACGGAAAAGGAGATAATCGCTGCAATAAGAGCGGGAAAAGACATGGTGCCGAAGTCAAAATACCTAAATAAGGACAAGAGGTTAATGCCTCCGCGTTTATTCGTGACTACAAAATCAGTATCATTGCCTACTTATTTTCCGGAGAAACAGAAAATATCCATCGGCCCTCTGGTAAGTTATGCGGTGAAGCGTATTATAGGTAATAAACTAAAAAATACAAAACTTCTATCCTTTAATGCGTTTGCGCTTATAATGGCAGTTGGTTTTTGGGGTTCCGTGGTTGATTTTATAGTAGCTCATCCATATCTTAGCGCGGCGCTGGTAATTAGTGTTGGATTATTGATTTATCTCAGGGTAAGCCGCGTGGAAAGTGCGATTAGGGCCTTAAGCAATCCTGAGCGGTGTGTCCGCCAGGACGCAGCGGAGTTTCTGGGAAGAGTTAACTATAGGAGTAAAAGTAAAAAAGAAAGCGCTATTGTAGCGCTTCGCAAAGCCCTAGAGAAAGAAAAAGACTTTTATATCCAGCGGATTATAAAAGAGGCCTTAAGGCAATTAGGTTACACGAAAACGGACATGCATCCCGCCCCGGATTTAGTTACCGCTATCCCCGTTGGAATGGCGACCCCCAAGTCGGCTAAGGTGATTATTTGGGGAGAGAACAACTATCGCTTAGATTTTCGCAGCGCAATTATGTTAAATGGGGCGTATAAATACAGGTTAAAACAAATCATCGGATTTGTGTCGCATTTTATTGATGGGCCGCCGCTTAAGGTAAATATTGTTATCGAACCCGCTCAGATTGGCAAACCCTCCATCTGGTATGATGAAAATACCAATACTCTTCATATCCAGCTTGTCCTTTTAACAGATTTAGTCCCTCCTCAGTATGTCAAATTTGTTACCCATCACGATTTTATATTACACGCATACCAGTCGTTAAATGAAGTGTTGGCAATCCGGGAGTCGGCGACGTATTTAATCGCCAGCCAAAGATTAACCAAAAATCTCTTTGCCTTCCTGAAAGGGAGCAATCTTATCAGAATCAATAACTCATTATTAAGCAACATATTATCCGGCAGGGTTCCGCAGAAGATTATCCGGCTATCGCGTATTAATAATCTTAAAGTTGGCAATGAAAGAAAGGGATATATTGACGCGCCTTATTTACGGCATCTCATCCTAACCCTCGGAAGCCGCCCGGATACCTTAAAAGAAATGTTTAAACTTATCCTGGAGGAGTGGCCCGAAATCAGGAAATATCTGGATAGAGGCGCAATTTCAGGTTCCCAGCAGGCTGAATTTTTAGGCGTAGCTCCGCATACGGATGTAGAGCTTGAGCGGGCAAGTACTGTTAAGAAGGTGCTTGTTTATCTCGGGGGAAGCACAGCCAATCTAATCGCGCCCGCGGTTTACTTCGGAATCCTCTATGCCTTAGCCAGCAGTTCCCTCTCGATTAATTTCGCAGGCATGGCAGGGCAAATTTTACTGTACACCTTCCTTTACTATACATCAATCAACCTCGCCTCTTTTATATCTAATTTAATTCCTTTTAAATTCGGTAAAAAATTCTTAAATAATGTAGCCACGAAGATACTGAGTACATTCGGCCTTATCATCTTGCTGCCGGCAGTTATTGCTCATGAAATAGGCCATTATGTAATTGCTAAGATTTTGCGCATTAAGGCAAAGATAAGTTTTAGGCGGGAAGGGGCCTTAGGAGAAAAGTCAGTAAGCGACGGGATGATGATAGCCGAACTTATAAAAGAAAGATTGCTTCTTGCGAGGGACAAGAATACTTCCGCCATTTGCCGTTTAGCCGCAACGCTCCTGGAGGAAAAGGAAATAAAGATAATCGCAGAAGACCAGGCGGAATATCTTTTTAAGCTTCAGGAAATCAGGAAAGATGGCTGGGGCGGCTTTTGCATAAGCGCATATAAATCAAATGATGCCAGCGATGGTCTTAAAAACAAGGACGGCAGCGGTAAAATCGGATACGTCGACTTTAAGGTTGGCCTTAGGGCAGGCCGGATTAAATACGGATTTAGGAGCCTGCATGCCCATGGTCGTTTCGCCGCTATTTGCGTAGATTATAACTATAGAGACAGAGATATAGGCAGGGTCTTGTTGTCGCTGGCGATGGGCATAGCCAGGATTAAAGGCAAGGTTAAATTCAGGGCATACGAATGTAAACACGCGGAAGGGTTCTATGCGGCCTTAGGATTCAAGCGTAAAGGCAAAGGTTCTAATTTTGAATTCGATTTGGCTCGCCAGGAAATACCGTCCCCCAAAATTAAACGCGCAGCATTAGACGCTTTGGAGAAAAGATGGAAAGACGAAAATTTTAAATTGGCGGTTTTTGACTTAGACGGCACTCTGGCTAAGGCAAATGAAAACATACCTCCGCAGATAATGAATAAAATAGAGTTTCTGCTCAGGCGGGGAATAAAAGCGGTGATAATGAGCGGCGCCAGCCTTGAGGAAGTCAGAAAAAGGTTAGGCTTGGGAGCGGGCGACAGTTTGCCGGCTGATTTAATCCTGGCCGGCTCAATGGGTGCAGAGATAGAGCCGGAAGATTTTAATTTCCGGGAACCGATAGCGGATGAGGTAAAGTTTAAGATTGATGGATGCATCAGGAAGGTCGCTCGCGAGATGGATTATACGGAGGGGGAGGACGGCGATTTCGTTATCTATCATAATGCGGCTTCTGTGGCTGTGCACTTCAGTGAATACGGCTTCTGCCGCGAATTAAGGGCGGGCTTAAGGCTGGCAGAGGCGCTCAAAGGCGAAATACAAAGGGCCGGTCTTTCGGATATGAAAGTCACCCGCAGCAGCGCAGCCGTAGATATTTCTCTTACCTCAAAAGGAGAGGCCTTATTGGCTATCCTGGATAAATTAGGGATAGCTGAGGATGAGACGATTATTTTCGGGGACCAGTTTTGCCCTGCCGGCGACGACCGAAGCCTGTTTGAAAACTTGCCCGCAGCTGCTTTTGTCAATGTCGGAGAAGAACACATTTATGCCGACAATGCCTTTGACTTGGGCGGCGGAGTAGAGCAAACCGGGTTAATTTTAGATATTTTCAACAATAGCCAACTGCAAAGATATGAAGCGCTCGAGAAGTTCGTTAATCAACACCGTCTTTTTGAGCGGGAACTTAGCGATGGGGCAGAATATGCCCCGACCCCTTATGGCGTCCTTACCGCCGTTTTCGAAGAACTTAAGACTAAAGTCGGCAATCTGGAGGGTAAACGTTTCTTGGATTTTGGCGCGGGAGACCTAAGGGCATCATTGGTAGCGGCATACCTCTACGGGATGCAAGCCGTTGCGGTTGAGAAGGATTATCTTCTTTCTGTGGAAGTAGCCAAAATCCTTCAAGATGCCCAAGAACAGGGCTTTGCCGATAATATCAGTTTTCGAGGCGAGACAGATGCGTTAGACGATATATCCTGGTCGGATTTTGATATCATTTACTTCTTTTACACTGAGCCCGGCATCGAAACAGAAAAAATAAATAAATTCCGCGGGATGATTCAGGCCAAAATGCGGGAGGTGCCTGCGGGTGCTATTTTAGCTGTTTTATTTACAGGGCCGCAAATAGCTGACGCGCGGCATTTCTTTCCAAGCCTGGAGGCGCTGGAGCCGCAACTTATAGAGATAGGCAACGGTATGAACGGGCTATATCTTCAAGTTTATCGAACCCGCGATAAGGCTTGCCTCGCTAAGAAGCAGGCGCCACTAGAATTAGAAGGTATCCAGGATGGCCTAGCGCTGGATTTATCAAAAATCCGCAGATTTAAAAATAAAGATTTCTCTTTTGAAAGATTACGCCAGAAAATACTAAGTTTACTCTCTTATGAAGGAGAGTCTAAAAATATGATTCGCAGGTCTGTTTATAAAGCTGTGAAAGGTATGGCAGAAGGTGTGTCTCAAGGCGAAGTAGGGCGTAGCCAGGTCTTAGGATTGGCAGGCGAAATATCCGGCCTTTATGAAATGGTTATAAAAAGAGGGACTGCCCTTGAAAAGATTAGTTTGGGTAAATTAGAGAGAGTAGATAGGATGGTTTATGATGACGCGGGGATAGTAAAGGAGTTTGATGCGGTAAGCAGCAACACGGTTTTTGAATTTAAATTCCACCTTACTTTACGCAAACTCTATCAACAGGTGATAGGGATAGATTCAGCTCGGCTGCCCCACCTGAAGGTGCTTACGGATTATCCGGAATTCAATCGGATAAGGAATATAGTATACTTTGGAGAAGCCGATGGCGGTTCTGTAATCGAGGCAATAAATAAATTTATCAAAAATAGGCCGGAGATTATCCCCAGGGTTACTGTAACCGAAAGAGGGGGCGTATCTGTCAAATTTACTTTACTTGAGATAAAGGAATTCCTTTGCTCTGACCTTACAGCGGAGGTCGCAAGACAAGAGGAGAAACACAGGGCAAGATTCCTTCCGGAAGATTTTAAGCAGCACCACGGTTATACGGAGGGATTAATAAATGACAAAATAGAAAAACTTAAAGATGAAAAATTTGATGTTATTATTGCAGTCAGCAATGCTCCGGAGCAGCAGCTAAAAAGCATCAAAAAAATATTGAAGGGATGTTCTACGACAGAATACGATGGAATTTTACTTAGGCCTACCCAAAACCGGCGGGAGAACCGCTATGTTTTTAACGCCGGGGCGGTTAATCTGGAAGGCAGGATTTATGTGTTTTACCGGGCGTTAGGGGAAGACAATATTTCTCGGATAGGGCTGGCGATATTTAAAGTGGATGAACACGACAATTTGCTTCTTGTTAAAAGATTCAAGGAGCCAATCTTTGAGCCAGGGGCGTCTTTTGAAGAGAGGGGCTTGGAAGATCCCAGAATAATAGTCCTTAATAATAAGGTCTATATGACATATACCGGCGTCCAATCAAAAAGAGGCGAGACCTTTGCGCGCATTGTTTTAGGCGAAATAGATATAGAAGCGCTCAGGCATTTTAAAGAAGGCGCCAAAATCCAGATGAAAAGGCGCCCCCTGCAAATACAGGGATACGAAACAGCCTACAATAAAGACGGTATTTTATTTCCCGAGTTGGTCGATGGCGAATGCGTTATTTTACACAGGCCGGGCAGGGCAGAAGATAACAAGAAATACATCCGTATCGCCAAAACGCGAGACATTGCCGGCAGATACCGAGACTGCGGAGTCCTCCTAAGTTCTTCTGAACAAGGGTGGGATTCGGCCTGGTTAGGGGCGGGCGCACCTGCTCTA
>CAYOMI010000052.1:0-9363 GCA_964405005.1 uncultured Planctomycetales bacterium
GCGAACGCAGGATTAAAAACACTGATAGTGGAAAGCAATAATTATATCGGAGGCGGCTTTTGGATTGGTGGGTATTTTATGAATACCCTAACCTTCCGTGCTCCTGCGGATAAGATTTTGGATGAGTTAAATATCCCTTATAAAGAAATTGAGGTGGGCTTGTTTGCTGCGGACGGTCCTTCTGCCTGCTCAAAGCTTATCTCTGCCACCTGTGATTCGGGAGCCAAGATACTAAACCTTACCAAGTTTGACGACGTGGTACTACGTAACAATAGAGTGGAAGGAGTGGTAGTGAACTGGTCGCCGGTTTCGGCTCTGCCTCGGCAGATTACTTGCGTGGATCCCATTGCTCTGGAGTCAAAAATAGTGATTGACGCTACTGGCCATGATGCTTGGGTAGCGAAGAGCCTTGAAAAAAGAGGACTGTTGAAATTAAAAACCTACGGCCCTATGGACGTTGCGCTTTCAGAGGATCTCGTAGTTGAGAAAACAGGAGAGATATTTCCCGGCCTCTATGCAATCGGGATGGCGGTGTCAACGGTCTTTGGTATACCGCGTATGGGCCCGACTTTTGCAGGGATGCTATTTTCGGGAAGGAAAGCTGCCCAACAGATAATTAAAGTACTGGCTCCAAAAGAAGAACTTTATCACAGAGAAGCCGTTGCTTCTGTTTGAAGGATTTCCGCCCCCTGACATCGTTTGGCCCTTCGACTTCGCTTTAGGGTCAATGGTGAACGTAGTCGAACCATTGACCCTTCGGCAGGAGTTTCACTTGACTTTTTTGCAAAGAATGGTATTATTTAAACAAGATTCTAAGGAAGGGCGATGAGGTTCGCATACTAACCATCTTATAAGTGAGAAGGTTGATAACCTCTACTGGTAACGGTAGGGGTATTTTTGTTGCAGTGGCCGGGTGTATTTATATGGCTGAAAGACATACTCTCTATTTTAATTTTTTGGATGCCCTAAAAGAACAGGGCTGCCCGATTTGCTTTCTGATCAGGGGAAATGCCCGGAAGTTTATGGAAGATTTTTTATATGAGAGCGTCAATGACCCCGGCCTTCGGCAGGAAATCAAGGCTGCGCAAGGATTTTGTAATCGTCATGCCTGGCAACTAGAGAAGTTTGGGGACGGTTTTGGGCAGACAATTGTCTATAGCGATTTGATGGATATAATCCTAAAGAAATTAGAGACGCCAGATGCATCCCTTCCTATTAAAGAGGTGCTTAAAAAAATCAGTCCAGGGATGGGCAAAAAGCAGATCTGTATGTTCTGCAGACAAGAGAGGGAGGCCGAGGAACGCTATATTTGCGTATTTTGGGAAAGTTTCAGCGAGCCCGAATTCAGCGTCAGTTATAAAAATTCTTTCGGACTATGCCTGCCGCATATAGCCTTTGCGCTTAAAAAATGCAGGAATAAGAAATCCGGCAAAGAGCTTTTAGAGATTGAATCGCCTAAGTTATCAAGTTTAATCGGAGAGTTGAAAGAATTTTCGCGCAAACACGATTACCGTTTCTCAAATGAGAAAATCGGCAAAGAAGGCGACTCTTGGATTAGGGCAATTGAGAAGATGGTCGGCAAGGAAGGGGTATTTTAGTGGTTTACGAAGATTCCTCAAGGAAAACAGCATTTAAATTTATTATTTTGTTAGGCCTGGTGAGCCTCCTTGCCGATATGACTTACGAAGGCGCGCGCAGCATAATCGGGCCGTATCTTGCTTTGTTGGGAGCAAGCGGAACCGTTGTCGGAATTGTCGCCGGGTTTGGAGAGTTGGCGGGATATGCTTTAAGGCTTGTATCCGGATACATCAGCGATAAAACAGGAAGATATTGGCTAGTCACTATCTTTGGATATGCGGTTAATCTGTTTGCCGTGCCGCTATTGGCATTAGCAGGCAGATGGGAGATAGCCGCCGCTTTTATGATAACCGAACGGATAGGAAAAGGAATTCGCACTCCCAGCAGAGATGCGATGCTCTCGCACGCAACCAAAGAGATAGGCCACGGTTGGGGTTTTGGCCTGCACGAAGCCATGGACCAGATAGGGGCGATGCTGGGGCCTTTGATTGTAGCCGGAGTGCTTTTTATCAAGGGTGGTTATAAAACCAGTTTTGCCGTGTTGCTTATACCTGCGCTTTTGGCGCTCATCGTTCTTTTGACGGCCAGGTATCTTTACCCCAGGCCAAGAGATTTGGAAACTGCCTCCGTAACTTTGGAAACGAAGGGTTTCCCTCGGGTATTTTGGCTATACCTTGTTGCCGTGGCTCTTATAGCCGCGGGCTACATTGATTTTTCGCTGGCTGCGTATCATTTCAAGAAGCTTTCTATTGTGTCAGATAATTTGATCCCGATATTTTATGCTATCGCGATGGGAGTTGATGCCTTGGCTGCGCTTATCTTTGGCAGGTTATTTGACCGCAACGGCGTATCTATACTTGTCTTTGCAGTTATTGTATCTTTGTTTTTTGCTCCCTTTGTTTTTTTAGGAGGTTTTTATCCTGCCTTGTTCGGAATGATTCTTTGGGGCATCGGTATGGGGGCGCAGGAGTCTATAATGCGGGCGGGAATCGCCGATATGATTTCCGCTGATAAAAGAGGCTCGGCTTACGGAGTATTTAATGCCGGGTATGGTTTATTTTGGTTCCTTGGCAGCGCGGTTATGGGCATATTTTACGATATATCCATTCCTGCGCTAATTGTATTTTCAGTCATAACTCAATTGGCTTCAATTCCCTTTCTTGTGATGACAAAGAAAATGATTAATGTTCAGAGAGAAAAACTGGTTTAATCCTTGATAGAAGGATTAATTATCCACAAAGTTAATTATGGTTAAAAGCAAATCAAAATATATCTGGGAAGGCTGGGAGTCATCCGGCAGGGAGGATTGGGTTTTTAGCGTCAAGCGCCCTTGCGAGCTTATTGGGGTGCACGCCAAACTTATTGACAAGGCGTTAAAGGACGGCGAAAAGGTTGAATACTGTATTTACGCGCCGCGCATATCTTCTACCTCAACGCCTTTCGGTTTTAAGTCCGGGGAGTCATCATGCGGTTTTTGCGCGGCAGACAACAGGTTTATCGTGACCAAAAACAGGCATATTAAAGATATTGAGCCAAGTTTAACTTCCATTGATTTTAAAGACATCCTTTATTTTAATATCGGTAGCGCATTACTTCTTAGTTGGATTTCGATTACCTATGTCCAGGATGGCAAATTAAAGTGCATGCCTATTTTGTTTGGTTCAACTGGTAAACATCATTTTGCAAAGGCGCTGCGTGTATTTAAGAAATATAACATTGCCATAAATACGGATGATTCCAGATTAGATTCTTTTTCGCCATCAGCGTTTATTCATAGGATAAAAGATAAAATTCACCGCAATTACTTAAAAACGCTTCTTAGCGAGCAAGAAAAATGTATCTTGACTTTTTCTTGCCAGTATCTCTGGGAAAGAGTATCAAATAGACGGGGCCTATTTAGGCGAAATAACCGCATAACGTTCTTAACCAACAAGGCAACCGTGTTATTGACTAATAAAGCATTGCTGATTGCACGGGATGAATTGAAAGTTTCGATTGACAGCGGTATAGATATCTTTAATATTTCCTTAGATAAAATCAAGCATATTGCTGTCTTTGAAGAAAATACGGATGGCGAAAACATTTATAAACTTAAAATAAATTTTATCAAGGGAGTTAACCCGGACACATTGGATATATCGCTTGCAGATATGGATGAAGAAACAGGGATTTTCCTAAACGATATACCATCACTCTTAAAACTAAAGTCGTGTTGATATTCTCTATTGTTGTGGGTATTATCTTTGGGCTTCTTGCTGCTGCTTCGGCATTTATTATTACCTGGCGTGAATACGAGAGGCACAAATTTACCGGAAAGAGGCTTTTTAGGGAGGCATTCCAGACAGCAATCTTTACTTTCGTTGTCTTCCTACTTCTGTCGCTTCTTGCTGGTTTCCTTCTTAAGCGTTTTATTATTAAGTAATCATAAATCCTCACCTCAAGAACTTCCCTCAAGCAATATGTTAAAAATTTCTATTGACAAAAGAGGATTGTTAGGGTATATTTGTTAATGGAAATGAATTTCAATAAGCCTGCCTGTCGGCAGGCAGGGAGTGTCTATGCGAGGTAGGGGCGCAATGGGACCACCCTGGTGGCAGGGGAAATTCAGGGGCTGCGGCTACAGGCTTACGTTAGGCCGTGAGGCAATCCTTGATGCGCTATCTAGGACCGAAGGCCATTTAAGCGCCGAAGACATATATATTAAGGTCCATCCCAAGTATCCAAATGTCGGGCTCACTACGGTTTACCGGACGTTAGATATTTTGTCCGATCTCGGGCTGGTTTATAAGCTTGATTTTGGAGACGGAAGGGCGCGTTATGAATTGGCAGAAGGGCCTAAGGGCGCGCATCATCACCATCACTTAGTTTGCACCGGCTGTAACCGGATTATCGATTACACTGATTTTATAGATGATGAGATTGAACTTCTTAATCAGACAGAGAGGGGTTTATCAAAGAAATACAGTTTTAAAATCACCAATCACTTAATCCAGTTTTACGGCTTATGTGAGAGATGTAGCGGGAAGAAATAACCGCTATATTTTTTTCTCTCTTAATGGAAATGGTTTTCAATAACGATAAGAAGGAAGGAGGTGTTTAATATGCCAAGAGGAGACGGAACAGGGCCGATGGGCTTAGGCCCGATGACCGGAAGGGCAGCGGGTTTCTGCGCCGGATATTCTGTGCCTGGCTATATGAATACGATTTCTGGCAGAGGTTATTTTGGCAGAGGAAGAGGGCGGCGTAATTGGTATTATGCCACTGGCCTTCCGGGCTGGCAAAGGGCTTCAATGGGCATGCCTGCCTTTGGCGGGGCGTATCCCTACGCGCCTGAAATTACGCCAAAACAGGAAGCGGATATATTAAAAAACGAAGCTGACTTTTTGAAAAAGCAGCTGGAAGATATCCAGGGCCGCATTGAGACTTTGGAAAAAATTCAGGCAGAGAAAAGCGAGTAACGGCTTTAGAAAAAGGAGTAATTATGCGTATCGCTATATCTACAGAGGGAGACTTTGTGTCTGCGCATTTTGGCAGGTGCCCGTCTTTTACTCTTGTTGATATTGAAAATGGTAAGGTAACCAAAAGGATGGAAGTCGCAAACCCCGGGCATCAGCCGGGCGCCATCCCGGAATTTTTGCATCAAAAAGGCGTGAATTGTATTGTTGCCGGCGGTATAGGGATGCGGGCAACCTCATTTTTCCAGGAATATGGCATCAGGGCGATTGTCGGCATAAGCGGAAAAATTGATGAGGTAATTGAACGACTTAAAGAAGATACCCTGGAAGGCGGAGAAAGCCTTTGTAGGCCCGGTTCAGGGAAAGGTTATGGTTTAGAAAAAGAGGAATGCGACCATCCGCATAAAGAGGATTGCGGGCATTAATGGGAGGTTGATGATTATGAAAATATGCATTAGTTCCGAAGGGGATAATTTGGATTCTAAGGTAGACCCGCGATTCGGCAGGTGCCAGTATTTTATTGTTGCTGACACCGATACTTTGAAATTTGAGGCTATCCTAAATCCGAATATTGAAGCCATGGGAGGCGCGGGTATCCAGTCTGCGCAGTTGGTTGCTTCTAAACAAGTTAAGGCTGTACTTACTGGCAATGTCGGGCCGAATGCCTTTCAGACGCTCAACGCAGGGGGGATTGATATTTATACGGGAGTTAGCGGAAGCGTAAAAGAGGCAATAGGGGCGTATAAATCAGGGAAACTCAAGAAGACCGAATCTCCAAGCGTTGGCTCAAAGTTTGGGATAGGTAAAGGGAGGTGATTTGCATGCCATTTTTTGAGTCCATAGAAAAGTTAGATCCTCAGCACGTTGATTTAGAAAGAGCAAGAAAGTCGTTGAGAGAAGAACTGGAAGCAGTGGATTTTTATCAGGAGAGAATTGATGCCACCGATGATGAATCATTGAAAAAGCTTCTTGCGCACAATATGAATGAAGAAAAAGAGCACGCGGCGATGCTCATAGAGTGGCTTAGGAAGAACGACCCAGTTCAAGACAAGATGTTTAAAGAGCACGATTAAAAATTCGCGTATCAGGCAGGCACACCTTGTACATCTATGAATTGCCCTAAGTGCGGGATAAGAATGGTGCGGGAATAAGAGAAGTTGGATAAAGAGACTCTAGAAAACCATAAGCGCTATTTAGAGCGTAAGCGCATATATAAAAGTTTTGGCTGCGATATAGATAAAGAAAGAGCCTTCATTATTGAGAAGGCCCAGCCCATTTATGGCGATATATTGGAAGCCGGAACCGGTAAGGGCCATTTTGCGCTCGCTTTGGCAAAAGAAGGATATCAATTTACTACGTTTGATATTTCTGAAGAAGAGCAGAAAATTGCGCGGCTGAATCTAAAATATTTTGGGCTTGACCACCTGGTAGATTTCCGCATTGAGAACGGCGAACATTTAAGTTTTAAAGATAAGAGTTTCGATATAATTTTCTCAATTAACACCTTCCACCATTTAGAAAATCCTTATAAAGTTCTTGATGAATTAATCCGCCTGCTTACGTTTGAGGGGAAGCTTGTTTTAAGTGATTTTACTCAGGAGGGGATGTTGTTAATGGATAAAATCCATGCCAGCGAAGGAAGAAAACACGCGGTCAGTAAAACTAGTTTGGCTGATATAGGGAAATATTTAGTAGAAAAAGGTTTTAAGATTGATAAGGCAAGCAGTAAATTTCAGGAAGTTTTAATCGCGTACCATCAATTAATATGATACTTTCAGTTGCCAGCGGAAAAGGTGGCACAGGCAAGACAACAGTTGCGGTTAATTTGGCTTCATCTATAGATAACGTCCAATTTCTTGACTGTGACGTTGAAGAGCCCAACGCGCATATTTTTTTAAAACCACTGATTAAAGAGCGGAAAAAAGCTTATATACCTGTTCCCGAGATTGATGAGTCAAAATGTAATTATTGCGGAAAATGTGCTCAGGTTTGTGTTTATCATGCCATAGCGGTTTTACCTTCCTCGGATGGGAAAAAGGGAAATACTTTAATTTTTCCGCAACTTTGCCATGGCTGCGGCGCCTGCAGCGCACTTTGCACAGAAAAGGCGATAAAAGAAGTAAACAGGGAAATTGGTGTTGTGGAGTCAGGCAATTGCGGCAAGATAGATTTTGTCCATGGGAAGCTCAACATAGGCGAAGCAATGTCCCCACCCCTCATTAGGCAAGTTAAAGAGCACATTAATCCTAAAAAAACTGTCGTTATTGACGTTCCGCCCGGCACATCTTGTCCGGTAGTCACTTCAGTTAAGGGCAGTGATTTTTGCATATTAGTTACTGAACCCACACCTTTTGGTTTGAATGACTTGATTTTGGCGGTTGAGGTCTTGAGGAAATTAAAGATTCCTTTTGGCGTAGTTATCAATCGCTCGGATTTAGGAAACAGTAAAACTGAAGAATATTGCAGCCAGGAAGATATTCCGGTGTTGATGAGAATACCGTTTAAAAAAGAAATAGCCATGGCCTATTCAAAGGGAGAATCTATGGTTAAGGCATTTCCCGGATATAAAAAAGATTTCGCCATATTATATAAGCGGATTGCAGAGAAAACAAAATGAAGCAGATTGTAATTATTAGCGGAAAAGGCGGAACGGGTAAGACCGTAATCACAGGGGCTTTTGCCGCGCTGGCTAAAAATAAAGTTATGGCTGATTGCGATGTGGATGCTGCGGATTTGCATCTTTTATTGCAGCCGGATATAAAGGAACGCCATGAATTTAAGAGCGGGCTTAAGGCGTCCATTGACAAGAAAGTCTGTCAGCAGTGCGGAAAGTGTATTGTTGCCTGCCGTTTCAATGCTATAAGTCAGGACTTTATAATTGATCCTATCTCCTGCGAAGGATGCGCTTTTTGTAGCTATATTTGTCCGGTGAATGCTATAAAAATGAAAGAAAACATTTCAGGGGAGTGGTTTATTTCCGAAACGAGGTTTGGCCCTATGGTGCACGCAAAACTCGGTATTGCCGAAGAAAATTCAGGCAAACTCGTTGCCCTAGTAAGAAAACAGGCAAAAGAGTTGGCAGAGAAGAATAATTGCGATTGGGTAATTATTGATGGAGCGCCGGGCATAGGATGCCCGGTAATCGCTTCACTTTCCGGCATAGATTGCGCTTTGGTAGTGACAGAACCAACTTTATCCGGCTTGCACGATGCTATAAGGGTTATGGAGGTAGCCAAACATTTTGGCGTTGCTGTAAAACTTGTGATAAATAAATATGATCTGAATACCGGAATGTCAGAGAAAATAGAGAAATACTGCGTAAAGAACGGAATTTCATTAATCGGTAAGATCGGATTTGATAAGTCTGTAGTAGAAGCAATGGTAGAGGGTAAAACTATAATGGAGTATAAAGATACGCCGGTTAAAGGTGAGGTTCAGGAAATATGGGATATTCTTCAGAAAGAACTTTAAGTGAGGACATAAGTTACGGAGTCCTACATTAAAAATAATGTAAACGACATAACTTATCAGTCCGAACTTATCCGCCACTGATTCAATGGCGGATTAATTCGCACAGATAACTTACTCGCACTTTGTGTTCGTAAGTTATGTGCTCATTAAAGGGAGGGGAAGATGCATAGGAAAATTGCGGAGAGATTCAGTAGTCAATGGATAAAGGTGAAGTTCTATGAAAAAGAGCCTCGTTTAAACGGCGTAACCTGGCCTAAAAATGTCAGGTTTTGCGAAGCTGCAAATTTGGCGATTACTCAACCGGTTATCTTAAACAAAGAAAATCTTTCCTGCGATAGCGCAAAATATGTCTTTGGCTGGAGAGAAAAATTTGACAGCCAGTTTTTGGATGATTGTCAGAAGAAAAGTAAGATTAACGATAGAAATTTAAAATCACTGTTATCAAGTGTCCCACGGTTTAAGAAGCCGTTCAGCCATATCGGGCTGAATACCGATGGCGAACCGGATTTGCTGATGTCTTTTGTTGCCCCGCAAGATATGATGCGCATCATCAAGGTTTATAATAACCATAATGGTAAAAATGTGGAAGTTTCATTGAGTAGCATGATGGGGCTTTGTGGTAATATCGCGGCCAAGGCATTTTTAGAGGAAAAAATTAGCGTTTCTTTCGGTTGTTTAGATTCAAGGGAATTCGCGGAAATCGGCCGCGATAGGCTTGCTGTAGGTATCCCCCGGAAATTATTTAAGGTGTTTGTTTAATATGGATAAAAAATTAGACATATCTTTATGAAATCCAATTTTAAATATATTTACGGTCCGGTCTCCTCTTGGCGGCTGGGAAGTTCTTTGGGAATAGACC
>CAYOMI010000053.1:0-9360 GCA_964405005.1 uncultured Planctomycetales bacterium
GTTGCCGGTGGCACAGTCACTGTTGTTTTGGCTGGCTCGGTGTTGGCTGGCTGGTTGTTTTGGGGTGTGGTATTGCCACAGCCAGAGGTGAGCAGTATTGTGCCGACGAGCAATGCGCCCAAGGCGAAAGATTTTTTGGTCATAATAAATATACTAAATTAATACCAATTTAGTATACATTATATTTTTTGCTTTTCAAGTTTTTTGTAAATTATCCTTTTCAAATGAACCTTTTTTCAGATTTTCTTTGATCTCCTCCCTAAAAGGTGTGGTATCTATGGATTTTTCTTCTTTCATCGCTATCGGTAAACCATCTTCAAAGGTTATTTTAACCGTACCAAAAAAGCGGCCCTTCACCAAAGAAAGGATATATTTATGTAGTTTATCCATTTATCTGCCTCAATTTTTCATAACTTCTTGCGCTTTCTGACAAAGCCAAATTCATCCTGATAACTTATGCCAAATTTTTTCTTAACTACTTCACTTAAGATTCTTGCCCGGTTAACCACCTCTTTGGCCCTTGAGTAGTATTGCTTAAGGCAACCTTCTGCTTCTTCTTTATTGGTGATCAAATAAAATCCGAAGGGATAATGCACGGATGAAGCGATGGGAATGCGGTGTTTTACTACCAGATTAGCGATTATTCTTCGTATCTTACGGGAGCTAAAACCGGTAATTTTCTCTAGCCGCCGGCAGCTAATTGGATTATTTTTACCCCGATGCTTTCTTACGATCTTTAGGATTAGTTTTTCCAAACGATCCAGCTTATTCATAAGTCAAGCTCTTCAGGTGAAGATTTGAGGAATTCACAAAGTTTTTTCTTTTGCTTCTCATTTGGCCTTCTGCGGCCATTGATGATGCGGCTGAAATCTGCCTCGCATATCTGACAGGTAAAGGCAACCTGGTAGTTTTTAAGCCCGAGTTCGCGAATCCGGCTTTGCAGTTTGACGTTAAAGGACCTTATTTCTAGCATCTTGTTGTTGTTTTGCCTCTCCTATAGGTAGTACCGAGTTTCAGGCATTTTTATACCCCCCTAAGTAAAATTTTTTTATTTTCTTTAATGCCCGTTTGAGTAAAATATTTACTCTCTTCTGGGAAATTTTCATTTCAGTAGCAATCTCTTGCTGGATATATCCTTCAAGGGATAGCTGAATAATTAGTTTTTCGCGGGGTAGCAAAACTTTATCTATTGCTTCAGCAAAATCAAATTGACTAAAGAAACTATCCCAGTCATCACGGACTAGTCTTTTTGCCACTTCTTTCTTGAATTCATTAAAAGGATTTTGAGGGTCTTCAAGATATGCCATATCCACCGAATAAGTTTTGTCTTTCTGGCGAGGCGCAAGGCCGCGAGTTGAGAGTTCTTTCTTTAGTTCCGGGCATATTTGTGTACAACTTTTTCTTTTCTTGCAATTTTTACAAAGAGCCATTTGGTGCTCCTTTCTGGTTTCTGAAGTTCAATAAACAGACAGAAAAACGAAAGGAGTCAGCCAAAGCCAAAAAGAGCATTCAGCCGGAAGATAAAGCTTAAATACGTAGAAATAAAAAATCTCCCTATCTTTTGAATAGAGAGATTGAGATAATTTAGATTTATAAGATTAGAGAGAAATCGACAGGCTTTATAAAATATTACTACAAAGGGAAAGGTCTTAGATGGAAAGTAAAATAAAGATTGCGGGGGAGAAGATTTTGACTGATTTGATATAAATACAAGCTGCCTCCGATACAAAAGCCCAACATTGTAACTTTATCTCAATGCTGGGCTCTAAGTTTGTAAGCTTTATGCGCCTACTAGATGGATACGAAGCTATCTATAATGAATGGGAATTACCTCGTCTTAATAGAAACTAAAAAAAGAAAAAACCTTTAGGTGGTCTGGAGATATCAAGCTGTCTTAAACAGAAAGGGATATTTTAGCCACCAGAGAATAGCGAAATATAGGCATCAACTAAAAATCCTACCTTCAAATTCAAGACGGGAATAAACACCTATCCTCTTTCCTAATAACCATCAAGCTTAAAAACAGGCTAATTGCGCTAAAAAGTAAAGAGCCGAAAAGCGCCGGCCAAAACCCCGATATTACAAAGCCCTTTACAATCTTGGAAACTAGATAAAAAAGGAATCCATTTATGAAGAAAGTGAATAAACCTAATGTGAATATGTTTATAGGCAGTGTAATTAATATTATAAAGGGTCGCAAAAATGTATTGATTATCCCTAAAACCAAAGCAACCACAATAGCGGTAATGGGACTGGCGACTTGTATTCCTTTTACGATATAAGTCACTATAAGTATTGCCAAAGAATTAATTATCCACTTGATTAAAATTCCTCTCATTTTAACGTTTAAAAAATTTTTTTTCCAGACGCTCTAGATACTCAAAAACAACCGGGACCAGAATGAATGTAAACACAATCGAGGCAAACATGCCTCCGATCATCACTACGCCCATAGACCTTTTAGCATCCATTACCGCCCCTAACTGCGGAAGGACCCCCAAAATAATCGCTACTGACGTCATAATAATGACTCTGAATTCCTCTGAAGCGCCAAACCAAAGCGCTTCTTTACAAGCAATACCTTCTTTTATTTTCAGCTTAGCATGCTCAAGCAGAAGAACGGCATTATTAACTACAACACCAACAAGCATAACCATACAAAGCATCGAGCCTGCGTTTATACTTAATCCGCTAAAGAATAGACCGAGAAATACCCCGATAAAAGAGGTTGCCACCGTGGTCATAACCGTAATCGGATACGCTATCATAGAGTTGGTGAGGGCGCAAAGAAGCATATAAGTAAGTATGACCGCAAGCAAAAACGCTTTTCCGATCTCCGCGTTTGTCTCCTCCTGATACTCAGAAAGTTCAACATACCTGTAGCTATAGCCCGGCGGAAACTTTATTCCCTTGAATTTCTTATCAAGAACTTTCTGCACATGACCAACAGAGCTCTTTCCCAAAGCTGCTTCTAAGCGAATAGAGCGCTTTCTGTCCCTATGCCAAATAGTAGGCGTGGCCTTGCTCGCCCTCAATTCCCCCAGCTCGCTGATAGGAATAAGCCCTTTACGGGAAAGCAGGGAGACCTCCTTTATATCATCGAATGTCTGCACATATTTATCGTCCAGCTTAACATTGATTTTATATTCTTCGCCTTTCTCCTTATAAATATTAGAGTCATCGCCATAAATAGAGGCGCGCAAAGCCGCACCAGCAAGGCTTGCCGGTAAAGCGTATTCTTTCAACTTATCCTGGGAGGGGATTAACCGTATCTCGTTTTTAGGCACTTTGTACGAAGACACAACGCTCTGAAAATATCCGGTTTTGAGCATGGTTTCTCTAACTTCTTTCGAAAGCTCAATCATCGTATCGTAATCAATGCCATAGATATCTATGGAAACATCTGAATAGCCGGTAGCCATTCTCCCTCCGCGCTCTAAAGATATCTCCGCGTCAGGGATAGTGGCTAAAAAAGGGATGAGAGACTTTATAATCGCCGCGTCATTCCTTTTGCGCTGGGCATATGGTATCAAGTCAAAGGTAATCTTGGCGTTCTCAACGCCGTTCTTACCGATGTTAGTGAGATACGATTTCTTCTCAGGAATAGCGTCCAGGTGCTTCTCAATCATTTTTACAGTCTCTGACGTGCGCTCGATAGTCGAGCCTTGAGGCATAGCGATATTTATGATTATTTTATCTTCATCCGATGAGGGGACAAAATCGCTTTCAATATAGGGAGAGATTAAAAAAATTGCCAAAAACAGTATCAGTGTCGCAAGAATAGTCCTTTTTGGGTAACGAAAGGTTAAATCAAAAATATACCTGTATTCTTTTTTCAAAAATTCCATCGCTCTGTTAGTTTGTGCAATCGCCCAATTAAAAGGAGCAAGGAATTTATGCTTTATTCTGTTTGCGCCATTATTATCCTTGCGTTTTTTAAGTATAAGGGCGCAAAGCATGGGAGTAAGGCTAAACGAGGCTAGCAAGGAAAAGACTGTGGCATACACGACGGTGAGGCCGAACGATTTCATAAACAAACCGGCAATCCCGCCCATCATGGCTATCGGCATAAACACTACTAAATTCGTTCCAGTTGTGGCAATAATAGGAATAGCCACTTCTTTGGTGCCGTCAATTGCCGCCTGCGCAGAATCCTCCTTATGCTCAAGATGGACTAACACATTCTCAATGATGACTATTGCATTAGCAACAAGCGTTCCGAGAACAGTTGCAATCGAAAGCAAGGTCAGGAAGTTAATCGTGAATCCTGACATCCACATCGGGAAAAAGGTAGAGATAATCGAAGTCGGAATAATAAGAGAGGCGATAAAGGCAATCTTAAATTTGCCTGTAAACAAATAAAGAATCGCAACCACAAGAAGAATGCCAAGAAGAATATTTACTTCGGTATCAAAGGTTTCGTTGGTAATAAATGTTGCCGCATTCGTTGCGATATCAAGACTCATTCCCTCGGGCAGAATACTTTTGAATTCATTAAGCCGCCTTTTTATCTCCTTGGAAATAGTAACGGCGTTCCCGTCGGATGCCTTATTGATTGAAAGCCCGACTACATCTTTCCCGTCAAAACGGGCAATCGACTCTATCTTTTTATAACTGTCCTCTACGGCTGCGATATCTTTGAGAGGAAAAGATGAGCCATCGGCCGAAGTAAGCAGCATATTGGAAATTTCGTTAACGCTTTCAAACTCGCCTGTAAAGCGCACGCTCAAAGAATTGAATCCTTTTTCAAGATTACCGGCAGGGATATTTTTATTCTTCAGGAGCAGAGATTGGATGACTTCGCTGATGCTTATATAATGCTGCTTCATCAGCATAGGATCGAGCCGCACGTTGATTTGCCTCTTCTTGCCCCCATAGACATCTATTTTGGCGACTCCTCGCACCTGAGAAAGTTTCGTCTTGAGCACCTTATCCGCATATTCATAAAGCTCTCTGCTATCAAGCGTGTCGCTTGAAAGAACAAGATCCATAACCGGCTCTATCAAAGGATCATATTTTGCGATTACCGGCTTCTTTATATCTTTAGGGAGGTCGTTAAGTATGGCTTCAATCTTATCCTTTACCTCAATCAATTTTACATTGACATCTGCGGACATTAAGAATTCCACATACACAAACCCCAAGCTTTCAAAAGACTGGCTTTTAATTTTCTTTATTTCGGATATTTCCGCAACAGAGTCTTCAATCTTTTTGACCACGAGTGTTTCGACCTCGAGGGGCGTCGCGCCGGGATAAATTACGGAAATTGTAACGATAGGAAAATCCACCTTAGGGGTTTTCTCGACAAGGATATTCGAATAGCTGAATATCCCCAGCACAACGAAAACCAAAACAAACATTATGGTCGTGACCGGCCGTCTTACAAAAAATTCAATCATTGTGTTTTGCCTTCATTATTGAGAATATTGACCGGGTCGTTATCCTTAAGCTGGCTCTGTCCGCTAAATACTATCAAATCCCTGGCCTGGATTCCTTCAGCTATGACTGCGCCGTAGCTGTCACGCGAGGCAATTTTAACCTGAACTCTTTTAGCTCTGCCGCCATCTACCTTCCAGAGGTAATAATTGTCTCCTGAAATATCTAGTATCTCGCTTGGCACTGCCAATGCTTTCTGCAGGGTTGAGGTGCGCGCAAAAACTACCGATATTGAGCCCAATGCAACAACCGGCCCATTAAACTCTACTTCTACCGGAAACATTCCGGTGTTTATGTCTAATTCCCGGCCTATGCTGGAAATCTTCCCGCAAGGAGCGCCACCATTATCTGTAAAATAAACTTTCTGTCCCTCCTTAAGCTTATCCTTAATATCTGCGGTTACAAAACCTGAAGCCGATCTATCCGCGCTGCCGGTAACCGTAAATTTCGTATACACCGGGATATCAGTTGCTTTAATTTCTTCTACTATTACCGGCTTGCCGTATTTGCCCCATTCAGAGACAAAGCTGACAATGGGACCACTGCGGTCAATCTGCACTATTATTATCCTGATAAGGACTGAGAAAGCGCTAAAAATAGCTATCCCAGCATATATTTTCGTCCTAAAGTTAAGATTTTTTATCGTTATTTTGCTCATCGTATTGTCCTGCAATCAGCTTTTCTATCCTTGCCAGGGTTATATTGATATTAAACAAGGTCATCTCTTTATTAAGCCTTTGGTTGGTTAGGAGAAGCTCCACATCGTTCAAATCAGTTAGGGTGACCTGGCCGGAAGCGAACATTTCCTGCGTCTGCTTGAATGACTCTTCGGCCAGATCTACAGCTTCGATATTCGCCTTGAGGTTTTCTTTATACTGCTCGTATTCCAAGAAAGCTTTTTTAAGCTCCAGCAAAAGGTCCTTGCTAACCTGTTGGTTTCTAAGAGCCGCGATTTCCTTATCAGCTTTGGATTGGCTAAGTTGTGCCTGTTTTTCTCCGCCTTCCCAGATCGGTATGCTAACCTTGACTCCTCCAAAAGCATAAGTGCCGCCAAATCTATCGCCATTCAGCATAGAATTATTCGCTCCATCGATATAATTCCAAGTGCCAAACCCCGAAACAGTGGGCAGAAAACTGGCGTAACTGCTTTTCAGTTTGGCATCAGCCGATTCTATAATCTTGGTAAGGCTCTTTAGCGACGGCTCGCGTTCATACATTGCCTCAACCAGCCTATCGTAATCAAAATCTGCGTAGACCTCTTGAAAATCGCCCGCAAGCATAATTTTGCATTCAGGAGTCAGATTAATCAACCTCTTCAATGTTTCCTGCGCGGCCGCGGCCTGTGTCCTGGCCTCATTCACGGTGGGTACACGCGCAGCCACTTCTGCATTCATCCTGATAATCTCATACTTAGGGCTGCGCCCCCCGTAGGAACGCTGTCCTAATAATTTTTTGTTCTCCAGGGCATTTTTGTATGATTCTTCGGTTATGGATAGGGTATTTCTGGCAAGTAAATTACTATAATAACTTAATTTAGCAGTATAAATAATCTGCTGCCTACCGGCTTCCTTGTCAAACCTGCTTGCCTCTACCATCTTCTTGGCTGCATTAACCGCATACATAACTTTGCCGAATGACCAGATAACCTGTGACGCAGTCACTCCGGAAACGTCAAAGTAATCGCCTATATTTAAAGACGAAGGGGTATCTATGTTATAGATCCAGGTTGATTCCGCGCTTATATGCGGCAGCATGCCTGAGCGTACTTCTCGGTAGGCACCTTCGGTTTTATTAACCTGGCTGTTTTTTATCCTTAATTCCTCGCTGGTGTCCAGGGCCCGCTTGATGGTTTCATCAAGGTCTATTTGTAAAATAGATTCTGCCTGAAGGCCCCCTGCGTAGGCTATATTATTAAAGGTAAGCAACGCAATAACGACTAAGTTTATAATAAACACTATCAACCTTCTCATTTTTATCTCCCAACTATACTTTTACTCCTAAGCCGTTCCAAAGAAGCTTCAGTTGGCGCGCGTAGTGATATGCCTGATCTTTAACATTCGTAAGTTTTGCTGCCAACAAGGTGCCTCCCAATATCGCCATCAAAGATACAAGCGCATCATTAATATTCGTTTTTTTAGGAAGCTCGCCATTTTTCAGCGCTTCTTTCAAATAACTCTCAAAGAAGCCGTCTATAAAAACTGCGGGGATATTCTCTATTCCATGATAATCAGGAAAAGCAAGATATCTCTCGATACCAGAAATAGGTATTGTCTTAGGTCTCTCCCGCTGCATAATCATAATGGAAATTATTTGGTATACAATATTGATGTTATTCAATTCGGCGGCCGCATTCTTAAATACCGCTTCAATTGAAGCGAGGTATTTTCCTCGCGGAATTTCCTGTTGCGTTTTCCAGATAATCTTTAAGAAAATAAGGTGCGCATAATAATTAATAATATCTATTTTTTCCGAAAAATAATTAAAGAAAGTCCCCTCCGAAACCTCAACACTTTTGCATATCTCCCGGATAGATATATCTTGAAACGGTGTTTTCTCCAAGCGCTTGACAAAAGCGTTCATTATGGCAATCTTTGTCTTGGCATGTTTTTTTTCGCGCAACGAATATTCTCTTACTTTCATCTCATTCCTCCTATTTTTGTAGTCTACACTAAAAATATAGCATACTATAATTATTTTGTCAAGCAAATAATTATATTCTTCAGTGTTCACTTGGCAGAATTATGACGCCATTTTCAAACCATAACTCTATTCTTTTAAGTGGGAAATCTGTCCATTCGATTCGCTCCCGGTAAAGCTCGTTATAGTTGCCATCCTCGCATACCAAGATTGCTGATTCATCTTCATTAACCTCGAGCTTCCAGACGCCAAATTCCTGTAAATTCTTCTTTGCTCTGGTAGTAAACAATATTTTGTCAATCAGCCAGAAAGCGCCTCCCTCCTGGGCCACGTACAAAACACCATCGGTGTAAAGATACCCGCTTAAATGCCTATACCAGTGCTCGGTTCCGCTAAATTGCCTTAATTCATTTTCTGCTAACATTTTGAACCTCCGTCTTTGATACAGGAAAAGTAACAATTCCTGCAATCATCGTTATTCTCGCTAATGCACTTTTCGCATACAGGCCCCTTATCCACAGAAGCCATAGACCGTAAAAGCAGCTTTTCAACCGTTACAGTCATCGGTTTTCCCTGCGCTTGTTTTAGCCTGTAAAGCGTCTTAACCATTGTTTCGCTTAACACCGGACTATACATTCTTGCCTCACTTCCTCTTGTTTATCGGCAACCTCAACCCATAATACGCCGTCAATTACCACCCAATCCTGGACTTCGTTCCAGCTTATTTCTTTGTCTAATTTATCTTTTTGTATCCACATTTTCTTTGCCTCCTTATTCTTCATTGGGAAACATCATGGTAATGACGCCTCCCTCATTTACCACCCAAACCTCAACCCCTGCCAGCCAGAATACCTGTAGGCTAAGCCTGTCCGGATCATCTTTTTTGTTTGCGTCAACCTGCTGCCAGATTTTCTCTATCTGGCCCATAGTTAACTTTTCTGATACCTCATTACTGGTAACCTTCTTAATTTCCTGCATTAGAAATCACCTCCCTTAACCACAACGTTATCTTCATCTTTATTATTCTCTCCCACCGTATCCCCGTAACCGTCTTTTGCAAATTCGCAGTCTTCACAATAGGCGCCGTATCCGAACATTACGTGATAGTTTGTGCTGTTACAGTTTGGGCAGCGAAACATTAAATTACCTCCTCATCGAGTAACTCGCTATGTTTCTCAACAAATGATTCCAAGCTTTCGGAACCATTCGGCTTAAAACCTTTAGCTATGAGCTTATAAACGTTCTTCATTAGATTTCTTTCTTCCCAGAGAGCGGATAAACCAAATG
>CAYOMI010000054.1:0-9031 GCA_964405005.1 uncultured Planctomycetales bacterium
CAGCCACGCCCCGTTGGAAAGCAGCCACTGCTCCCCACCAGCCACGCCCCGTTGCAAATCCCCCAGGATTATTCCCCACCAGCCACGGAAGGCAGAATAATCTCTTGTGCGGGAATATTTGCAACGGGGCACGGAAGGCGAGACAAACCAGATTAGGCCGAGGCCAAAAGATGCCATCTTATTTCCTTTCCCCCTCAGAACCGTCTCCATTTTTTAATCCTGTAGCTACAACGCCAACGTCTTTTTGTCTTATCCCCATTACTACATCTATCGCCCTTTGATATATATCGCCTGCCTCAGGGCTCTCCCGGATTACTTTTAAAACAGCGCCAAACCACATCTGATTAAAGATATAGCTCCAACCCGGCTCTTTTTTATCGCTAGAGGAATCCCCTTCCCACTCTATTGTCCGCTCTATTGCCCTTTGTTTTATCTCTTCCAAATCAAATTGCCCGTTTCTTACCAACCCTTCGCCTTCTTTTATCGCCTTCATATCCAGCCAACAAATTCCGGATAATTTCTTATCGCTTGGCTCAACAATACCGTATTCCTGGCATAGGCCGATATAAGCAATGGCGTCGTTACGATAATCGCCGCTTTCTTCATCCAGGTCTAATTTCCCCCAAGCCACCAGATGGTGTACGTATTCGTGCGCGGCAACCACGAAAAGGTCTTCTTCGGTGAATCCTGCTTTTATACGGACAAGATGGTTTATATTCTTTGAACCCTTTTCAAGCCCTCCTCCATATTCTAAAGAGAAAAGAAAATAACCTACGAGATAACTAATAAATAAGAATAACACCAAGCTTATTTTTAAAGCTACCGAGACTGCTGTGCCGCCAAAAAAGAGAAGGATGGCATATAATGACAGGGAGGCAACTGAAGCAACGAATGTTATAAGAAGCGGTTTTATCCAGGATTTCCATATACTTCCGGGACTAATATAAAGCTTGCCTTCTTGTCCCAAATAACCGATAGAAAGCCTGCCGTCTTCGCCTTGGGCATATTCGTGAATGAAGGTATTGTCCTTTATATATGGCCTTAATAAATCTTCAGTTCTTTTCATTGCCTTCAAAATCACCCTCTTTTCACTCTCATTGAATCCTTTTGCCCACCTCTTATTCCGCGCAAAAGTCGCAATATCGGCTTGTAGGGATGCTCCTTGTATATGTTTTTGCTCGTCTTCTATTCCTGTTGTATCCCCGTCAGGACCCTGTTTTATGTGCGGGGTGCCGGGGCCAAAGCCCGCATCATTTATAGTATCGTCTGTTTTATCAAGAGGTAAGGCAACGGCAAATTTTGTGCCCTTGCTAACTTCAGACTCAACATTAATATTGCCAGCCATTAAGTAAACAATTCTCTCTACAATTTTTTCCGTAGGAATAATGATTCTCTTGACAATCAAAGGGTATTCTTCTAAATCTTTCAAGGAAGCGCCTATCTTCTCTTTGTGTCTTAAGTAATATTCCTGGATAGACTGGTGCTGTTCCTTGAAACCTTCGATAAAATAATCCGCTATTTCCCTTAACTCTTCTCCTTTTAATTTTGCTTTCTTGCCAGAATCTAAAAGAGAATTCAAAATAATATATTGTTCGGAAAAGTTTAAGGGAGAGTTTAATAATGCAAAGGCGGTTGTTAAATCCGTATGGATAACTATGCAAGGCATTCCACCCTCATCTAAACATAGACGCATATTATCCGGGGCTCTATCAGCCAATCCTAAAATGTAACTTACTGCCGATGCTCTTCCTGTTTCAAAACACAGCTTCCTTCTAAAGTTAACGTCTTCTATCTGCTCAAGAGAATCATCTCTTAAATCCATATCTCCTACATAATCAGAAACAAAATAATCCTCAATCGCAAAAGTAGCGGGATTGGGAATATTCAATTTATCCATAACCCTGCAGGCGTCGCCTTCCGGCTCTTTAGTCCAGGGCCTGCGCGTCTTTACGAAATACCGCTGCCTGGCGGTACCGTTTAATTCCATTTCTACAATAAACGTTATCTTGGAATCAAAAGAACCAAAGGGGTACTTGATATTCTTTTTTATAACCACTATATTGTTAGCCCCTTCGGCTGTAAGCGCACCTTTCAAATGCCCGATATCTGCGTCTTGCTCACCGGCAAGGAGCGTGGCTTTCCCCCGTAATGAATCGAGCTTGTTCCTGACCCTTCTGTATTTTTCCTCATCCGACATCCCATGTATTTCCTTTTGCAGAAGACCATAGTCTTCGGAAGCAATCTTCCTGCGCAATTCGCCTCGCTGCTCGTCATCTCGGCAGGCAAGAAAACTAGTTAGATTATTTTTACGCCTTTGCGGGTCGCATCCATAATAATACTCCAAAGAGAGATACCATTTCAGCCAGTCCCTGTTTTGAATTTTATTCCCGCCAAGGTGCAAAGAGCAGCTACAAATATCCTGCCATAATTTTGTTTCTCTGATTAGCGATGCTATCATGTCTTCAGGACTTGCCTCTGCTGCAGGTGTAGTTAGAATGCTGATTATTGTTTCGGTACTATCGCCAAAACCTATCTTTCTCTTCCAAGCCTGCAACTTGGAAGGCACTTCTTTAACTCCGTATTCTTCCAATTTTAAAATAAGCTTATCAGCCAACTGTCTTTCAAATTGTTGCGATAAATCTCCGCCAGGCGAAAAAACCGCTATTGCCAAGTCTATATCGCTTATCGCGTTCAACGGCACAAAACCGTCTTCATCCGCCAGGTAACGGCTGCTTCCGACCGCCCTTACCGGAGTAACCTCCTGAAGAACAGATTCAAATAGAGCTATATTCAAACAGCCGGTAAAATGCGAATATAGCCCCCTTGCCGCTTCTGCCTTTAGCTCAATCATCTTCCCGTTATTATTTCTATATAATTTGTCGCCGTCGGCAAAGAATCCGCCGTTTACTACCGAAGTTTTGATATCATCAACCGTCTTGTTGAACCCCGGCGTTGCTAAATGCATTACGAGGTCAAAATTACCCTTTGTTTTATGCCACTTAAGCCAATTATGCAGTTGCATTTCAGATTCATGATTCATTGTCAGATAATTTATCTCTACGCCGCTGGTATCTACCGTTACCTCTTTATGGTTCCTGCCTTCCATATCCAAAGCTATCCTATCGGGCCCCTTATAATTGGCGGCAATACTCAAAACATACTTTATCTCATCGGTGCCGTAAAACTCCAGCTTCCACCGAGAAATATCCTCTCCAGCTGCTTCCAGCGCCTGTTTTACTAACCAAACCGCAGTGCGTAATTCTGCGCCGGTTGAAGCGCCGCAAGACCAAAAGCGAAAAACCCTGTTGCCTTCTCCTGCTTTCTTTTTTATCCAATCTACCAAGTATCCCTGTTTTGTCCGGGGATTAAAGAGCGGATTGAAAATACTTTCTCTTACTATTAGCTTATAAAAGGACGTTGCGTAATGAACGTCGCCTTCCACATTTACTTTGCGTATCTTTGTTAAGAAATGCTTTATCTTGAAATACGCCTCTTCAACACAAATACTTTTGGGAAGCTCTAAAATTTCCGGCTTTGAAAAAATATTCCTTTTCAGGCTAAACCTTGCTCCCGAAGGTATTAATTCTACCTTTTCTCTTTTATCGAAGAGCCGCCTTAGCTCAGGGTCATCTTTGCTTAACAACCGCCTCGCAGAGCCAAGATATGCCGGCTTGGCAATCGCCTGCGCATACATCCAGAACCTTTCAGGATTGGCCTCGGCTACTTTCTTCGGGATGACTACAACCCCTAAATCTGCGAATTTGTTCTTCTTGCCTTTTACGGGCTCAAACTGGTCGGCAGCGATATCGACATAAACCTCGTTGCCGCCTATTTTCGTGACTATGAAGGCGTGGTAGATAAACTCCCCGAGCTTACCGTCGCGGAATTCTATGGCTTTGCCCCTCGCTGGAAAATGGTATTTTTCCAAAATCTCTCTGGCTTCTATTGCTGCGCAACGGCAATTGTGAGGATACCTTTCCTTGGGAGGCTCCCAAAAATTCCTGGGGCAGTCTTCTGTCTTAAGTAAAGAAAACGGCCCCCCTTCGGAAGGTTCCCAGGGGTCTTTAAGTTGGTTTTTTATCTTAAGTAAATCCGGCAGCACGCGCCGGAAATTCTCTAACTCTTCAGGCACGCCGATAAATCCAGAAAGATTAGCGACTAAATTTTCGGGTGTCAATCTGACAAGCTTGCTGAAATCTCCGGTGAATACCGATAATCTGCCTGAATCTTTCGGTCTTTGTAATCGGGGATTTCTGTCATTTGCGTCCCGGTCAGGGCCCTGGTCAACGTGCGGAGTGCCCGGGCCAAAACCCAAACCGCTGGCAAGAGATTTTGGAGGTTGTGAAAGCAAACGAAGTAGCTTGGATATAGATATTTTTTCTGCATTCAAGTAGTAACTCGGCGGCCCGAGTATTTTATTGATACTCAACCACTCCAATAAGGAAGATTTCATATCGGGGTTCTCGGTTACGGGCCAGAAGGGTAATTCTTTGATGGGCTTGCGGGTAACGTCTATCTCTCCCAATAATATCCTGGGGAATTTCTTATCAAGGTAATTATTAATGAACTGGTCTCTAATAACATAATAAACACCAGGTGCCTTATTTTTTCCTATTTGTCTTTGCAGCAACAGCCATGTCTTTTGGCTTAAATGAGCCGAATCTAACCCTAAGTCAGTAAATAACTGCTTAAATAAGGCCCTAAGATGCCCTTCAATATCTCTCCTGCCGTGCGCAAGATTATACTCATTGATTTTTCTTATCATTTGCGTGATGGGGAGCCTTATTAAATTATAGTGGGCCGTCCTTTCATCTTTCTCTACGCCGTCATGCGCATAGCGGAATAGGCCGGGGTTCTTTTTCTGCCAGTGCTCGTAAGTCAGGGAAAATATCCTGCCCCCTTTGCTTAAAACCAAATCCGGATTATCGTTTTGGCCCAGATATATATGGGCGAATTTTATCTTTCCGCCTTCATTGCGGAATCTTACTTTCAGGAATATATTATCGCCGCACATTCTATACCATACCTTATCGGCATAAGGCATAAAGGGTTTAAGCGCTGAAGGTATTGCCCCGCGGAAATTTCTCAAAGGCTCTAATTCTTCATGCCCGATAATCCGGGGGGTTTCAAAAAATTCCCGGTTTAGAGCGTGCAGCCTGAGCTTTAGCACATCAAAACGGGAATAATAATCTGTTAATAGTTCCTGCGTCTTCTGGCGCAGGTTCGGGAAATACACTTTTTCCTGCGTCAACATCCGGCATATTTCTTCGGTAAACGCAAACGGGTCATTAAGGGTGCGGTCATTTAATATTTTTTCATAGCGAGGGAACAAGCCGATGCGCCAATTGGCAACATTGCGGTAATGCTTAATCAGCGCCTTAGCCTTAGCACTCCTGCGAGTAAGGTTTCTTAATTTCATAAATCCCGCGATGTTTACGGTAATCAGCGTAAAGAGTTCCCTTAAGGCGGGATTGATATCGGGAAAGATGGTTTTTAATTTAAGGTCGGCGAGTTCATGTTTAATGACAAGGTAAAGGAAATTTTCATTGTCAAAGCAGCGCCAGTCTATGCAAATTTCGTCTTTTTTATCTTTAACGGATTTCTTGAAGGTTGCGGATTTATAGGCGGGAAAAATAACGGATACCAGAATATCAAAATCGCTTTCGCGGAAGAAATTCTCCTTTAAGAGCCTTCTTCTTACGCGGTTAAGCTTAGAGTTGATTTCTGCCGCATACCTCTCCGACAGATTGATTCTTTTTTTATTCTCAACCGAAAGGTCCTGGGCCAACCCGAATACCTTACCGAACAGTCCCCTCGCCAGCGTCAGCGGCCGCCTGTCCCATTGCCTGAAGACAAACCCGTCTGCGCCTCCTTGCCATTGAATTTCTTTGATATCTTTTATATTCCCTTTTCCTAATACCTGAGATTCCAGATTAACACCTGCAGCGCTTAAGGTTATATCTGTAACAGAAAAGGGACGTCTTCTTTTCATGGTAAGATTTTTAATATAAGGGTAAGCGGCTAATATGGTTTCCCTGGGGGGAAACTCGGTCTTTGCTAAAATGCCGGGGTCGTAACAAATAAAGACTTCCATGTCCTTAAGACCTTCCCAGGCAAATCGTTCTACAAATTCTCTAAATATACCATAAGGCCGTGCCGGCTCATCTCCAATCAGTCCTTGAGAAATGTGCGCCAACATCAGAACGGCTCTCTTCCGGTTGTCTATACCCTTGATTGCCAATGCAGTACAGGTTGCAACCCTATGAGTAAATAGGCGAACGGTATTTTTATCTTGAGGATTCAACCGGGCAGTTACTGCCTCGCCGCGATTAACCTTGATAACCCCTTCTTTAGGGTTGATTACTTCCGTTTCCGAAAAAGCGGCTGCTTTAGATTGAAATAACGCCGCAATCGTCTTGTTTATCCCCGAAATAATCTCCTCAATTGTCAAAAACTTCTCTTGTATGTCGGGGTCAATGGCCCTGCCTTTCCTTATGTCTTCTACCAAAGGGTCCCATTCAATTAACCTTAATAATAACTCCGGCTTGGGCAGGATGGTAAAGAGCCCTACCAGCTTTTCTCTTGCCTTTTCGTCGCTAAGGCCCTGTAGGCGAAGGCGCCCTTTTTCTTTTCTTTTCAAATCTTCCCATTCAATAAAACCGAATTCGCGGCTTAATTCTTTATAATCTCCGATAACGACCGTTTCATTGAACTGGTTGTCAAACTGCCCGCAGGTAGGGTCTATCAGCAGGGCCTTCTGATTGTCTGCATAAACCGCAATCCAGCGATGGAGCCATTCTATTCTGCGGCCTCCCTTTTCAACCCGTATCGCTCCGGAAATCAGTTCTATGCGGTCGGGCGCCTCCCCTCCTATCGGTAGCCCGAAAGCATGGCTTATCACCCTGGCTAATACATAACTTGCTTCTCTGCATATCTGAGGATATTCTTCGAGAAACGCCTCTTTGAGTCTTTTACAGAAGAGGCCTTTTATTTTATTTACAAAATTATAAATTCTATCGGTCAATTCGTTACTTATGCCAACGACGGGCCTGGGATATCCCACTGTTCTCCTGTCAAGCGAGACGGAGCTGAAAGGATTATCGGTTACGGTTGAAATTGCTCCCGCAAATACCGGAACTTCTATCTTTTGTGCCTGGATATCTAAGATATTTTCTTCTGAAAAGGCGGGGTATTTTTTATGCAGGTTTTCATGCTCATGAATAAACTGCCATAATTCTTGCGCGTCTTTAAAGCCATTAGCCGCAAGAACTTCTATTGCTTCATCTTGAGAGATGTTAAATACAATCTCTTTAGAGCGCGTATCGTAATAAGCTGTCTTGGCTTCCTCCGGGGGGCCGGTCATCTTTCCCGATTCTACAAGATATTTTCCTAATACCCTTAATGCTTCGGCGTATCTTGTGAACTTACGGGATACCGCCGGCCTCGTAAGTTTAACATTCTCTGCAAATTCAAGCACATCTTTTGACCTGATAGGAAGTTGAGCAAAACCTTTAACGTCGCTTATCTTTTTTCTAAATAAACGGACAGGGCCATATCCAAATTCAAGATTATTTTTCCTTTCATAATCATATATCTTCCCGGGCCCTATTTCTTCCAATCCTTCGCAATAGCCCCGCCAGTTCTTTCCGTTATCGGTTATAATAACACCGCCTTCATTTAAATTTTCCAGGATGAAAGTCCTGATGTCCTGCGGCAGCCTTATTGTCTCAAAGGCTTTGATGATGCAAAAATCAATCCCCTGCCTAATTAATTCTGCCAGCGCTTTGGGATAAGTTTCTTTATCGCAGGCGCTATCAATCTGAAAATAGAGTATCTTTCTTTCTTCGTTATCTGCGGGTAAAATAAAGGTTATTTCATAAATAGGGCTTTTTCCTTCTATTTTCTTCTCTTCTTTAATATCGGCGCCGAGAGACTCTAATTCCCACTTAATCGGATATGCGGCAGAACATATATCAATATCTAACGTCTCGGAGTGCGACCATCCCTGCTCTATTTTTTCTGAAAAATATATATTCTTCTTTTGCGCCTCTTCTTCCGCCGTCAATTCCTCCAGGGGTTTATAATCTAAACAGTCGGCAAAGATGAACAGCTTGCCGCCGGTAGAAGCCAGGGCCGTGAAAATATCGCCTGCTGAACCAATGTAGAATACCGTTCCTTTATCCCCTTCGGGATTAACCGTCTCCCTTACCGATTCTAAATATTCTTTTCTTTTCGCGATAAGTATTTCATCGTTGCGCCTGTCGTATTGCGAACCGCCGTTGGCGGCGCCGCACCTGTAATGCGCCCTAAGGAACTTCTTAATAAATCTATCGGTATACAGTATCGCGTTATCTTTATATTCTATGCCTTTACTGATACGGTTGATGAGCTGGTAATGAAGAATTTCCAATTGTTTGTATTCGGGAAGGCCAAAGAAACTAAGATGGATAATCAGGGCGCCAGAATCAATATCGCCGTCAGCGGGATTGCCGCCGGTCCGCGCCGGATCGGCGGTGATAATCAATCTCCACTTCCCCGGCGTATAGCCATCAAGCTCTTGTAACGTTTCTAATCTCTGCTTTAAGATTTCGTAATGATTAGCGTAGAATTCTTCAGGATGCCCTAAATCAAAACCTTCTATTTCTATATCGGTCAGGAGGCTATCTTTAATTTTCAGGTTATTTATGATATCTTCAATGCTCAATATTACGCCATCTATCCGGGCATCGTTTATGCCGAAGATAATTGCGATTTTATCTTTAAGCCCTAAAATGCGCTTATCCTGTAATGGGACTGCAGCGCAGCTGAAGATTACATTCTTGAACTGTCCTTCAGCGTTATCGTTTATTAAAATAAAGGGTTTGCTTTCATTTCTATTCCCTATTAACGGCGCCGCCGATTTTCCTGCAAAATTCAATTTTTCATCCAAAAGGACCGCGCCCAAAGTATACACATTGTCATTACCCATCCTTTCGACTCCGTGGATAATCAAAAGCCAATATATAACACCGTTAATCTTTAATCTTAGAGC
>CAYOMI010000055.1:0-9024 GCA_964405005.1 uncultured Planctomycetales bacterium
GATATGCGCTATGCTGATAATGAAATGGCAGTTAAATATTCTTCGGCACCGGATTATCCTAAATATAATCAAGATTCAGTTAAAGAGATGCATAAACAGGTAGGCGTAGCGCAAATTGATAAAAATGGTGTAATTAGAAAAGGGTTGATTATAAGGCATCTGGTTTTACCCAACAGTATTTGCGGAACTGATAAAATAATGAACTTTATTTCTACTGAGGTCTCCCAAGATACTTACATTAGTCTAATGAGTCAATATCATCCTTATTATTTGGCAGAAAAATTTCAAGAACTTAACCGCAGTATTTATTATCAAGAATATGAGCAAGCCAAGAAAACGATGGAAAAATATGGTCTACATAATGGCTGGAGTCAAGAAGAAGGCGGTTTAGAGCGCTTTGCCGGCGTCAACATAAAGCCAATACTAAAACAAGAATGATACCTAGGAATTTACCAGAATTGTTAGCTTTCAGTTCCCAGAAATATCCCCAGCGGACTGCCATTGTCTTTGGCCTAAAAAAAATAACTTATAAATCACTCGATGACCTAACAGACCAGGTTGCCAGCGGACTTCTTAAGTTGGGCATAAGAAAGCAGGATAAGGTAGCCCTGTTTTTAGATAACTGTCCGGAATTTATAATCAGTTATTTTTCTATACTCAAGGCAGGTGCAGTTGTGGTTCCTATTAATTATATGTTTAAAATTGAGGAGACAAAATTTATTTTAGAGGACTCTGATGCCAGTTGCATCATTACTTCTCGTGCGTATGTGGATATGGTTGAAGAATTGAGAATCAGGGTGGATAGCCTAAAGTACATTGTTACTACTACGAAGACTAAAGATGGAATTGTCGACTTTACTAAATTCAAGATATCGAATACAGAAATGCTGAGCAAAGTTTCTATCGATCCTTATGATCTTGCAGTAATTCTCTACACCTCTGGGACCACTGGTCATCCAAAAGGCGCGATGCTTTCCCATTACAATTTGTTCTCTAATGCCATGGATTCAGCCCAGGCAATAAAAGTTAGCCATAAAAATACTTTTATTTGTATACTGCCATTATTTCATTCTTTTGCCGCAACAGTATGTATGAATCTGCCTTTATTGATTGGGGCAAAAATAGTAATTATGAAGTCGGTCAGGCCCTTTAAACGTGTCATCCGTGCCATCAGGAAAAATCGGGTAAATATTTTTGTGGCCGTTCCCTCGGTATATAATATTTTAAAAGATATCAAACTGCCAAAAATATTTAATAGCCCATTAATTAAATTTTTTAATCCTGTAAAGATATGCGTTTGTGGTGCTGCGGCCTTGCCAGTTGAAACATTCAGGGAATTCGAAAAGAGGTTTCGCATTCCTTTATTAGAAGGATATGGACTTACTGAAGCTTCGCCTGTAGTAACCCTTAATCCTTTAAAAGGAGTAAGAAAACCGGGCTCCATAGGAGTTGCTTTATCTAATAGTATAGAATTAAAGATCGTTGATGGAAAAGGTAATGTTTTAGGCCCAGACAAAATCGGAGAGCTTCTGGTAAAAGGACCTAATGTAATGCAAGGTTATCATAAACAGGAGAAGGCAACAGAAGAAACGTTGAGAGATGGATGGCTTTATACAGGAGATATGGCCAAGTTTGACAAAGACGGCTATGTCTATATTGTGGGTAGAAAAAAGGAAATGGTTAATGTGCGGGGTCTAAATGTCTATCCGCGCGAAATAGAAGAGGTACTTTACCAGAATCCTAAAATAAAAGAAGCAGCAGTGATTGGTATTGCTGATATACATAAAGGAGAGGTTCCTAAAGGATTTGTGGTTTTAAAAGAAGGTGAGAGTGCAGGTGAACATGAAATTATTCAGTACCTAAGAGAGAGATTAGCCTCATATAAAGTACCCAAATATATCGAATTCCGCTCTACCTTACCTAAAAATACAACAGGAAAAATATTAAAACGCTTACTCCAAGATGAAGAAGAACAAAGAGATAAAAAATAAAATATCCGCATTTTTTAAGTCAATTTATACAAAACTTTTTGAAATCAATGACACTCCGCAGAAAATTGCTCTGGGTTTGGGCCTGGGAGTCTTTTTAGGCATTATTCCCGGAACAGGACCTATAGCTGCCTTATTTATGGCCTGGATTTTGCGGCTAAACCAGGCAAGCGCCCTTTTAGGAAGCCTGCTTACTAATACCTGGCTGAGTATTGTGACTCTTCTCATATCAATTAAAGTCGGCTCAATGTTAATGGGCTTAAACTGGCAAAAAGTCCAGCAGGACTGGTTTTTATTTCTTAATCAGTCTAATTGGCTTAATTTGTTTAAAATATCTGTAATTAAAATTATTTTCCCGGTTCTCGTGGGATATTTTATTGTTGCAATTTGCCTCGGTTTTGTGGTATACTTGATTACAGTGGTAATCCTTAGCAGAATAAGATATGAAAATCAAAACAGAGGTAATATTTCCGGCTAAATTAAAAGAAGAAGCAATAATTTGCCAATTATGTAAGCAATTCGATATCATTGTGAATATCCTAGAAGCCTCTTTTTCTACAGATACAGGGTGGGCAATACTTATCTTTGAAGGTAGCGAGGAAGAGCTCAAAAAGGCCTTTAAATTCCTAACAAATAAAGGAGTAGAGATAAAAGATCCGCAATTAAACCCTTAATTTTAAACTAATATAAAATAAAATGAGAAAGCAGCTCTAAAAAGAGTTGCTTTTTTGTTTTCTAAACCTAAGTAAAATTAGGTAAAAAGTTAGCATAAAACCGCCTGTAAATGTCAATCTTAAAAAGCACAAGTAAGGGCAAGTAAGTCAAATTGGGCTTTTCCACAAAAAAATCCCAAAATACTCTAACTTATTGGTCTACAATTAGTTATAAATAGTTTATTTAATACCATTAAGTTAACATAAGATATATTATAGGAAGTTAACAGATAGATTTTTTTGAAGTATATGTTTCTAAGAGTATTCTGGGGGGCAGTTCACGATTAACCTGACAGACAGTGCAAGATTATCTTGGCACCTGGTGGGATTGAATACTAATTATATAAGTGCCTCCTTGAATCTTAATTATTTTACCATTTACTATGGCATCAGATATGGTTTTGCGGGCTCTTTTTAATATCCGGCTGAAGGTTTGCTGGGAAATCTGCATTAATCTTGCTGCCTCTTTTTGGCTTTTAGCCTGCCAATCAGCCAGCCTTACTGCCTCAAATTCATCCATAGTAATAGCTACCTCATCCGGCCTGCCTGGTTTTCCTCTTGGGCTAAATTGGTTAATTTGGGGGTCAAAACTTACTATTCTGTATTTTTTAGGTCTTCCGCGTGGTCGCATTTACTTATTTTTACCTATTCTTAACGCCCTATTTATTTTGAGTACTTACTCTTAATTAATATATAATAAAACTTCCTTATTTATTTTGTTTCTAAATTTCTGTTTCTTTGACTAATTTACGGTAGTATTCGATACATTTATGGCAGGTTTTTTTATCTTCATGCCATTCAGGATGGTCACGCCGGATAAGCTCAATAAGATATTCCTCAGCCCTAATATGTGCGACGCTTACAAAATCATCTATCTCTCTCTCGCAGATTTGGCACTTATATTTCATCTAGGTTTATTTTAAGCAATCGTTACGCCAGCAGCAAGATAATTGGTCACAGTAATCAACCGCCGTGCCATAGCAGTCAAAATTACCCTCCGCACGCTGGATTAACTTTATAAGTTCTTTTTTGGAGAATTTCCAGGCATCCTTGATTCCTAATGAGCGCGCCTTCTTTTCAATGTCTGTAAGCCTCATTCTTACTCCCCCCTTTCAGTTAAGAAATTATGCCTTATAAACTATATCGCGTTGCCTGACGCGTGAATCAACTAAAAGACCAATCTCCTGACCTTTTTTAGCCTCATTTATAGGAACGTGATTAATCTGCAGCGATGTTACAGTCTGCGTAAAATCAGTAGTATGGCCTTTAATTTTAATTGTATCGCCTATCTTTAAAGGTGTCTTTAATTTCACTACCGCTGCCCTTACTTGAGGGAAATAATGTGTTACTACTCCGATAATCTCCTCTCCCTTGAGTTTTTTAGCAAGAATTTTTTTCTTCGCTATTACTTTTTTGGCTACCCTTTTCTTGACAACCTTTTTTCTAACTACCCTTCTTTTTATTGTTTTCCTTTTCGTACTCTTTTTTCTGACGCTCTTTTTCTTTTTAGGCATTAGGCACCTCCTTGGCTAGATGATACCTCAACAAGAGAATCCATTTCACCATAAGGATTTATCTCCTTATTAGAATTATTTGTGTCCTCTGTCCACCTCCCATCGATTACAAAGCGATAATGGTACTTGCCACCTAAGAGACTTATCCTCTTAATCCACCTGCCACAATCCTGCTCCATACGGCTGTTATCATCCAATTTCCAATCATTAAAGTCACCGGCAATATATACCTCTTTGGCTTCGGGTGCGAATACAGAGAATACAACTTCGCTAAATTGCGGAAGTTTTTCCTTAATAACCTCTCTCATTTTCTTTGCAATGACCTCTTTCTGTATTTGTTGTGCCGGAACCTTTTCTTGAGTAATGATTTCGCGGGCTAAGCTGAAATAATCTTTTGCTCCCCGGCAATATTTGTCAAAGCTTAAAACATCCATACCTTGGCTCTGCGCCTCTTTTAACTTTACATTAACATGGATTAAGTTACTAAACATGCTCTCCTTAAAAGTTGATCTTATCTGGTCTAAAATCTTAAAGGAATGGCGTAGACGTGAATCAAAGTTGGTAACCAAAATCTGGTAGGTAACTTCGTGATTCAGCCTTTCTCTAATCAAATTGATAATCTCAATAAGCTGGGTGAGGCCCTCAAGGGAAAAACGGCTTGCCTCAACAGGAATAATTATTTCGCTGGCAGAGCGGATAGCATTTATGGTCAGAATTCCTAGATTAGGCGGGCAGTCTATCAGGATATAATCGTAATTATGCTGAAAATTACTCAGCACCTCCCACAAACGCGATTCCCTGCCTATCTCACCTGCTAACTCTTGCTCCAGTGTACTTAGTACGATACTGGAGGGCGCAAGGTCAAAATTTTCACTTACGTTCTGGATGATGTCTTCAAGGCCTGCCTTTTTATTGGTCAACTTGGAAAGAACATTATAGGTGCTCAAAGTTGGCTTAATATTTAGACCCAGCGTAGTGTGCGCCTGAGGATCTAAATCTATCAGCAAAATTCTCCTCTCATTATTAGCTAACGAGGCAGCCAAATTTATAGCGGTTGTCGTTTTACCACAACCGCCTTTTTGATTAGTAATAGAAATTGTACGCATAAATATTCTCCTTTTTTTAGCGTAAAAACCTTATATCATCAATATAAACCACTCCCTTTTTATCTCGGGTATTCCACTCTTCAACAATAAAAGATAACCTTGACATCTTCGACCAATCAGTTATCCTCTTAAAATCGGATAAACTTATTTTATGCTCTTGCCATTTAACAAAAAGATTTTTAATATAAACTTCGGATTTTTCTTTAAAATTATTTATAAACTCTATTCTTAATGCGGCATCCCGATTACGATCGGATTTTTTTACTGAAAAGGCTAATGTTTTAAACCTCTTTAAATTGATGTTGCTCAGATCCATAGAATACATCTCTCTTCTGGCAGGGTCAAAATGAAAGTTTATTTTTGCAACATCAGTTTGTAAAAAAAGTGCGGTTTGAGAATCAAGTGCATTATTTTTTAGCGAAACTAAAATAAAAAAGATCCCCAGACCTACGAAGAATGGAATAGCAAGGAATAATAAATGCTTGGCTCTTTTAAAGACTTTTTTGTTTTTTTTCTTACGTCTGGAAGAGGCGTCTAAATAAATATGGGCAAGGTGTTCGTAGATATCTTTCTTATCCATACTTAAATCTATTTAAGTCTATTCATTTATAACATAAAAGTTATTGTCTGTCAAGTAGTTAAAGGTGTATTTAAATATTGAGGAATATCTTTATCAATAAGAGTATAAAAATTAGTAAGGTGCATCCGGAAAAGGCGGTCAAAGTCAGCGTGATTTTCGCCATACCACCAGAACCAGTCACTTCCTTCGCAAATATAGATTTGTTTCCAAGCAAGTTCGTTTGCCCGTTTGCCCGTTTGCCCGTTTGCCCGCTCTAGTTCCTCTCTGGCTAAAGCCAGCCACTCCCAGGCCTTTGCCTTATAGGGATTGCCCATCCATTTATCAAAATTAGCGTAAATCCAGGAACCTGTAGCCAGCCGCTTAATCTCTGATTGCCCCGGTTGCATTGCAAGGTATTCGCTTACCGTGACTGTTTTAAGAAAACTGGTTTCGGATAACCTCTGATATAAGGTTTCTAAGAAATCGTGGCCATCGTTTGCAAAATACTCCCAGGCATTTTCGCCGTCCATTGCCACGGTAACCAGAATATCTTTCTCTTTAAAGGCGAGATAAATATTTTCCAGGTGTTTCATAAAATCATTGACCGCATCTTTAGCCGACCAGCTATAATAGACAAAACCAATTAAATCTGAAAGATTTCTGTCGCGAAAGATAATATTTAGGTTGCCATCTTTTCTCCTTAAAAGATAAGGTTGATATAAGAGGGCTGTGTCCCTCCTCTTTTTCTTTAAGGACTTAAACAATATTGCCTCATCTGCAATAATCCATTTAATTCCCGACTCTATTATAAAAGGTAAGATATGCTCACTTACTGATTGTTCCGATGGCCACATGCCTCCTGGTAACTCAGAGAATTTGTCCTGATGAAACCTTACTGCTAAATCAATTTGATTTTTTACATCTTCAGGATAAGAAAATTTAACTTTAGGCAATATGCTTTTAACATTTGCCTCTTTGGCAGTATGGGTGTTATAAATCAAAGGTAATATTGGGTGATAATAAGGGCTTATGGTTACTTCAATCTGTTTATTTTGTAAAAACTTTTTATATGTAGGAATAATCTTTTCTAAAATTTCTCTCTGTTTATCTAAAACTAAGTATTTTTCTTGCTCCGTAAAAAACCTTGCTTTATTAACCAAATTTGCTAATGGCGTTGTATTCTGCCTAAAAATAGGGTCTATCCAAGCAAGATTAAACCAGACCTGTAAATCCAGATAATCCTGCAGATTAAATTCCGCTTTTTTCTGCTTCTTAAAATATAGTTCATAGTAACGTGGAAATATCGAAATAAGTCGCTCTTTATTTGTAGAAAAGAAATTCTGGAGAATAAATTCTTTATCTTGAGCAGTTAATTCTGCGGCAGGTTTAGAGGATAATTCCCAGGACTTATCTTTTACTGTGTAGTTTACATAATCTTCAATTTGCTCCAAAAGAGACGACACTAAATTAAATGTAAGATGGACCTTAGGATAGTTCTCTAGCATCTCTACCATATCCAGATAATCCTTAACACCGTGCAGGCGCACCCAGGGCATGTTTACTTCTTGGGTAAGGAGATTCTTGTAATAAGGCTGGTGCATATGAAATATAAGGGCAAGGTATAGCATAAGTTAATAAAAAACCCCCAGAGGATTACTCCTCTGGGGGTTTTGTCTTACATAGATAAGTCTTAGAAAGTGACCTTCATAGAACCGATTACTTCAGTTGCCTTATTCTCACTCTGTTGACATGGATTAAGATCATAACGACCAAATGAACCACCAGGCATAAACATACCCGCGAGTAATCCAAATTGCACGTCTTCGGTATAATCATAGGTAAGGGTTAAATCAAGTTCCTGACCTAAGTCACAATTATCACCTTTCATATAAAAGGTGTCACCCCTGGCGTCAGTTAATTGGCCTACGCTATCACCATTATATTGGGGGTATGCTTTAGCCCACCAATATTTATAATACTCGCCCTTGACGGTAAGATCTTCCATAGGCTTGAAAGCAACAGAGCCACCGATGATATGCATATTGGTTTGGTTAAATAGGGCATTAACAATGTGGCCAAATGTTTGGTTCTCAAACATGGGATCCCAACCCCGCCATGCACCTCTGTTATTATCAACATAGTTGTTTTCATGATCACCGCTAAAATAAGCATACATTAAGGTAGTGGTAGGGTTATATTTTTCTACCTTCTCTAGTTTCTTCCAGTCGTAGGTTAAGAAGGTCTCTAATGCCCAGGCTTTGCGCCTCACCGTATGCCTAAGGTTACAAGTATTATCGCTACCCGTAGGAGTTCTCTTCCCAAATTGATAAGCTGCTTCTAATTGATAGGTTAAGTTTTCGATTGGCTCAGTAATAACACGGCCACCGATAACATCCACCGTATCTACTTTTTTACTGTTTACACCGCTAAGTTGACCAGAAATATATCTTCCTGTGCGTTTCTCCCAGACATAACCTTCAACCTTAGTCTTTTTGTCAATATTGTATGCTGCATTAATACCATAAAGATCCGTATCATCATTTTTGTAATTACCATATATATCACATGAAGTGGTATTTTTTTCTTTTATTTTTGCAGCTACTAAGTCGATAACTAAGGGATCATAATTTAGAGTAGCACGGATAGCATCAAATGCCTTACGCGCACTTAAATCATGATCAGCAAGACTCTTTCCCAGCGGGCTGGATGTAGTACAGGCATTATTGGTATCTACGTCACCGATAATCATATCGTTACCAAAATGCAGTTCCTGACGACCGATAGTCAGGCTTAAGGGGGAGTAAAGGAATTCTTTCAAAGTTACATAGGCTAAATCTAAGTCAATGCGCGTATTTGAATAATTACCTTCGTAATCATTAGTTTGTCCTTCTTGTTCTCTGCCCCAATATCTTTCATTGAGCAATCTTACTGTGGCTGCGACATTATCGGTAAGATCGGCGTCTATTCTTACACGCGCAATGCTAATAATTGCCTTCTCGGTTCCCCCAATATTGTTACCATTATTGTTACCATATACATCAGCCTTTTTACCTTTAAGGGTTAAGTTGCGGCTTATACCATATACAGTCAAATCGCCGCCTACTTTTACATTCTGAACTTCTGCGTATGCTACGCAGGCAATGC
>CAYOMI010000056.1:0-8919 GCA_964405005.1 uncultured Planctomycetales bacterium
GTAGAGGGCTAACCAAAGAAACAATAAAGAAAGTCTTCTACGACTACAAGCATGGTTCTTCCATAATATACGATAAGATTAAAGACCAATTAGATATAGCCTTCAAGAGACATATATTAAAGTGGTATGGAGAAGGTAGTGATGTCTCTGTTCTTAAGGTAGAAAAAATAAAGATAATTTCTGTTACAAAAGACACTTCTAAAATTGCCAGCAAGATTAAAGAGGAGATGGAGAAAGGAAAAGGGGATTTTTTCTGGGTGGGTATGGGTACTCAGGGAACTGCGAATGTCCTAAAGAGACACATTATTGGACGCTTAGACCTTCTTGGGAATACCTTTGAACATATGGGTTTGGAATTAGTTCTTCAAGACTTTAAAGGAAAAGGTGGTTTAGCCTTTGATATCGATCATACAGTAGGTATAGGAGGTACAGGGCTTGAAGGAAGTTCCTGTTGCATACCAATGGTTGAACTCTTAAACCAACGCATTCCTATATGTATAATTTCTTTCAACGATCTAAGTACGCAGGTTAAGCGCATTGTTAAGCCTATAGCAAAAATGTTACAATCTCAAGGATTTGATGAAAAGAAAATAGCAGAACGCCTTAATTTATTGACCTTCTATTGCGATGGAGCTGCTTCTAAGGCTATATTTAATTCTGGATTTAAAGACAAGGTTGATTACAGAGATGCATTCAAAGCTGATTTGGATTATTGCTTGCAATATGTATTCAGCGAAGAGGAACTTAGGATAATAATTAGTGAATTAGAAAAGTTAAAACATTATTTACATATAGAAAAAATGCAGTCATTTAGAGAAGATGTCTTAACCTCAGATTTGGATTTCTACTTCAGGTTAGATGAGCCGATAATAGATGACAGGGGACTAAGGATAGAAGTTAAAAATGATGATAAAGAACTTTTAAGAAAGTTAGAAAAACTAAGGGTGAAATTTGAAAAAGAAGATGAAAAAACAGGTAATAAGATATTCAAGTTAGTTACCCAGATTGCTCTTATGCCTATTCAGAGTGATTTAAGGCTGCTTTATATTATGTTATTGAGAAAACTTATTGAAGAGAAAGTTAAAGAAGGAAAACTTACTGGTCAAATATTTGTTAGGGAAGGTGGACAACTTTATCCTTTGGGAAAGAGTATAGAAATCTGTAAATTATCAGTTGAGCAAGCAAAGCAAAAGGCATTAGAAGATTTTATTAAATCCAAAGGCTTGAACCCTGATTGTGTAGTCTTCTTTGGTGATGAATGGAACAAGGGTGAGGAAAAGATACCTTTGGGCGACAGAATAAATCAAAGTAATCTAAGAAGCATATTTCCACCAGGTATGTTTGAGAAAATAGAACAGGAATTAAGAAACAGTATTGATTTTAAAGAGAGGGTATTGAAGTGGGATGGTGAAGGTAATGATTTCTCAGTTTCAAATGTAGATAAAATAAGAATTGCTTCTGTTTCAGAGGAACCTTCCAAGATAAGTTTGGTAGCTTCCGAGAAAGCAACTGGAAGATTTTCCTGGATAGGAGCAGGACCTTATGCTACTTCAAAGTATTTAGAAAGGCTAATTAAACAATTGGCTCCTCAGGAGCTAACGCCTGCACAGAAGGAAGAGTTGAAGAAGACTGAAAAGATAGAAAGAGAGATAATGCTAAAATTATTATCTCAACAGCCAACAATTTCTAATGCAAGCACAATTAATATGAATTGTTTAATCCTAACGCCGTTATTGAGTAGCTTTTTGGAACCCGTGATTAGCTCTGTTTTGAATTATCTGAATTTATTAATACCTGCAATTATTATAGGAATTCTAATTGGATATATGATATATAGATATTTTAAATTAACACCTGAGAAGAAATTACGGCGTGAATTAGAAAATGAGGTGATAAGACTAGGTGAAGAGTATTGGAATTCTTATGTTTATGGAATTGAAGAGAGGTATGAAGGTGGTGCGTTATCTACTAGGGGTTTGTCTATAAAGAGTATCGATTTCTATAGCGAATATAAAAAAGCACATTCAAAATTTTTATCGATTTTACGTCTAGTAGCTAAGAGATGCAAATCAATCGAAGAAGCCAGAGCCGGAACTGAATTGATTCTCATGAAGGCTAGAGAAAAAGAGGTTTTAGTATCTTTTAGTGCTACTGCATCACAAAGCTATATCGGTGCTGCTGATAGGGCACATAGTGTAAAGTTATTCCTTCGAGATTTAACTAAAACAACTGCGTTAATTAATAATCCTACCGAATTCCGCCGTCTTGTTGAGGAAAGATTAGCGCAGTTAAGAAGTGACCGGGGTTCCTTTGACACCGCCTTTTCTGCCGAATCTTGGCAGCAGCGTGTCCACAATGCTTTACTCACTTTGCGTTCTTCAACTGATGTCTTCCAACCCATCGCCCACTGGTATGAAATTATTGAGAATTTACCTCCTCCAGCAAAAGACAAAGTATTAGTTCTTTTTGAAAAGGATGGCCCCTCTTATAGCTTTATTTTAGAATACCCTACCATCAATGAATCTACACCCGAAGAGATAGTTAGCATCATTGCCCATTACCTCTCAACCTTTATCTACAATCGCATTGGTGTCATTGGTCCTGTAAAAATTCTGGTTAATGCTCCCAATAGACTCTACCAGGCAATAGCCAAAGATTTTAATCAAAGATTTGACTCAGATTCTAAGAAGAAAGCTAATAAAGCCATCTCGGGTTACCTGCAATTCGTAGTAAATAACGCTCCTTTTGAATTCAGGTTTGCCTCTCAAGCCGAGATAGACTCTATCCTTAAGGCAAAAGGCACCCTTGCCTTAGAATTTGAAAAAATCACCTTTGATTCCACTAAGGGTAATCTCGTAGGTATTGATCTGGGTGGTACTGCCATTAAAGCAGTAGCCCTCTCCAATGGGGTTAAAGTTGCTGAATACTTCCTCAAATGGACTCCTCAAACTATTAATGACCCCAGGGAACATATCCGTCTCATTAAGTTAGCTATAAGAGAAGTCTCCAAAGTTCTTACCTCGATAGATTGCATTGGTATCTCTTGGGCTGGAGTTACTAAGGATGGCAAGATAGTTGGAACTGGACCTATAACTCAAGCCCTCTCCAAAAAAGACTTTGATTGGCTAAAGTCTAATATCAATGAAGAAATCTCTAGAGACTTCAATAATACTTTAGTCTATATATCCAACGATGGTGTTTCGGGGGCATATGGAGCAGCCATTACCCTAAATATATCTAATGCCATTGGCTTTGGTATGGGGACTGGCCTTGCTTTTGCCCACATAGACACCAACGGAAACCTCAACCAGAGAATCCTCTCAGAAGGTGGAAACGTCATTATTGATATGAATCCCGAAGCTCTAAGACATACCTGGACTGAAGTGCCTGGAGTGTTGCAGAGGTATCTCTCACAGCATAGCGTAATTAGATTAAGTAGTTTATCTGGCTTAACTGAGTGGATATATAGAGACGTAAAAGGTGACCATTATAAATGGTTAGGTCAATTGGTTGAAAAAATAGAGAAGGTTTTAGTGTCTGGAGAGTTAGGCAGAGAGACTCAATTGGAGTATGAACAGAAGATTCAGAGATATAAAAATGGAGAAACTGTAGAAGTAGAAGCAAGAGATATAGGTATACTCCTTTTGGTTAAAGATAAGACAGCAATTGAAATTTATAAAATGATGGGACGTTATTTAGCTGTTGCTATAGCTGAATACTATAGATACTTCCATATGCAGAATGTCATCCTTTTTGGTGGTGTAACAACTGGTCGGTCAGGAGAAATTATAAAAGAGGCTGCACAGAGAATCCTTACCCAAGAATATCCTGAGATCCGTGTTACCATCCACCTTACTCCTGAACCACAATATGGTGGGGCAATTGGCGCAGCTCAAATCGCAAATCAGATAAGACAAAACAAACCATCTGTTTCCCCTAGTCAACTTACTTCTTCTCAATCTGCTTTACCTCCAGAGAGCCCCTCTCTGGCTCAACCTTCATCTGATACCGCCTCTCCTGAAACCGAAGCCAAGATAAATGAACTAATCCAAGGGTTATTTAAGGAAGCCCGTTCGCCTCCTGAGGTGGAATTCAAGGAAGGAGCCCTTATTGTTAGATTTAAAGAGATTCAAGTCCCTGCCCAGGAACAATCTAAGATAGAGCAAGCCTTAAAGTCTGCCTTAAGAGATAAAAGATTAGTCATCAAGTTAGATGAAAAAGAAATCTCCTCAGATAATATTGCCATAGAATTCGGCAGTCTTATCTTCAAGGTCTCCTCGTTTCCTCAAGCACCTTCCCAGGTTGATATTGTAGCCTCTTCTAATCAGATTTCCCTTAAGAGGGTTCCTAAAGAGCTAACCTATATCTCTAAAGGGATCCTAAGTGAATATCTTCCTGAAGAAAATGTCTTAAGATTAGAAGAAAGCATTATCGAGGAACAAAAAGCCACGGGTTATTCCTATCGAGCAATAACCGAAGGTCTGGTAGGTGAAAATAAAAAAATTGATGAAAGTGATGACTGGTTAATTGCCCGGCGCATAAGAAAACAAGGAGTTCCTGCAGTAGATACCTTGCATATTTGTGGAGGAGGAGAAGGAGCAACTACCACTGCACAAATCCGCGCAAAGATAGGGGTGAGAGGAATGCCTTATTCTTTAGCCCGTAGAGCTGCTCCTATTGTCAGTGGTGTTTTAAACAGTGGTTGTTATGATGATGGCGGTCATACCGGTACCATCCGCATGGAAATCCACGATGCGGATAACTGGCCAAAAGAAGTTACTAGCTTGGCTGGTGATATAATGTCACTACTCGTCTATCAGGCGGATATTGAGGCAGAAGGAAACGAAGGAGCAATCCTTTTTGCCTTGGGAGACGAGGTAAGGTTTAGCGCCCAAATCAATGTAAATACCGCGGATTTAGCTACGTTAAAACTCATCTTTGATGAGGATGATGCCCAAAAGATACTAAGAGAAAGAGAGAATAAAGGCTCTTTTAAAAATAAAGAAGAAATCAAACAAATCATTGGTGAAGTGAAATACCACAGAATCGAAAAACAAATCTTATTAGAAGGTGAACACAAAAATACTACAGTAAAAGCCCTTGTTTTAGAGCGCCTTCGCCAGACCCAGATAAAGATTGAAGAAGGAATATTTAGGCGACCGGCTAACTGGTTCATCTTCTGCTCTAATATGTTAAGGCTAGCGGAAATTACAGACGAACACTTAATCAAACCGCGCATTGTAAAACTCATTCAGGCAAAATGGCAGAATCTTTTAAGTATTGCCTTAATGATTGACTGTGGAGGGATACGTAAAGAAGGCAATACCTATATATTAGACTACAATGTCAGCCAGGCAAAGATTTATGAGATATTAGGGATTGTCTCAGGTTATACTGCCTTAGTCAGTAAGGATGATGCTACCTTGGTGGCTATCCTGCAGGCAGCAGCCCTGAAGATAACTGACCAAAATGGCAACCAAGAGGCAGTTGTCTTTGGACCAAAACCACAACAACCCAATACCTACTTACTTAAAAAAGCAAAGGTTGAGGCAAGTGGAGATATTATGGCTGAGTCTATTACTAGAGAAGGAGCCGAAGGAGTAATAGAGTTATCTAAAGGTAACTCAACTACCATTGAAGTTGCAGGTTATAAGGTAGAGTTCTCTGCTACCCAAGAAGGCCTACAGATTACTCTTAATGGAGAGACCCTCACTATAAAAGAAGCCCTCCAAGATGAAGGTAAGACAGTTATTGAGTATAGAGGCAAAGAGATAATTTCTCCCCTTAATGCCAACTGGACAAGGAACAACAAAATAAATGAAGGTGAAGGTGAAGAGATTACCTTAGGTAAAGATAAAGATAAGGTATTCATTCAATTCAGAAACCGCATGGTAGAAGAACAGACCTTTATCACAGATAAGATTTTACATTCACCTGTATATAAACTTATCTTTAAGCGTGCAAAAAGAACCTCTCAGGGAGGTTATGACTATTTAAAAGATAGTCAAGGAAAAGATATGTGGGATGAATCTGGCGCAAGGAAGGTAAGACAGTTTGAGCGGATAGATACATCCCAAATCCCAAAGATTTCTGAGGAGGCAAGACAACTTATCCTAAGGACAAAGAGGGCAATCCTTTATGGTGAAGGTGGAATGATCACCAGTTTACTGCCCCATCTTTTGGTAAAAGACGTAGTAGAGCTTATCTATCAACGAAGAAAACAAGAAGGTCTTCCTTGCATCTTATTCATCAAGTTAACCCGCGATTTTGAAACCTACGGCCTATCCTTAAAAGAGCAATTTGAGGTATTAGACTGCAGTATAAAAGAGGTTACCGACTCAACGCTTGGCTTCAGTGACATTGTTACGGATATAATTATTGGAGGTGACATACCTGAGCGGATAAAGAAAGAACTTGAGAAAAACCTTAGAAAAGAAGAGGAAAAACTAAAAGATCCTGAGACCCAACAGAAGTTAAAAGCCCGCCAGGAAAAACTCAGTAAAATTTATCCTATGCCTCCCTTAGAGATAACTGATGAGGATAGAGCCTATTTAAATAGCAAAGGTATCCGTATCCATCACTTGGAGGCATTTGATTTTAACTCCAAAGGTAAACTCATCTTTAAGAAAGAAGAACTCTATAAGACAATTGATTTTATTGCCACCCGTTATGCCTTGGCCTCTTTAATTAAGGATGGAAATAAACAAAAAGCAATCTTATCCCAACCCATCTCCTTCTACTTTACCACTGGAAAGTTCTTCTGGCCGAAGAGTAATTGGAGAGAATTAATTGAGGAGGTTGTTAGAGGACTTTCGGATAAGGAAAAGGAAGAGGTAGAGGTGGTATTCTCTAGTTTAACTGAAAGAAGAAGCTTTGTATTTACCGTACCTACCAAAAACCTACTTAACCCGCATCAGGAGGAAATCATCTTAGAATACTTAGGTACCTCCATTTATAACCGGCTGGCGGTCTTTGGTCCATTAAAAGTTGAGATTAGAGCTTCCCCTTGGATAAGGAAAGGATTAGAGGAGTTCTTCTCATCCTTTGGTTATAACCTTATGCCCCAGTTCTTAGGTCTTTATCATGATTATCTAAGTTGGCCATATCAAAAGTTTGAGATAAGGTTTTTGTCAAAAGAAGAACCCGCTTTATCCTCTGATAACCAAGGAAATACTCCTGAGACAACCTCTTTATCTACCACCTCCTCAATTAGAATTCCTGAAGGAAGGAAGGTAATAGGGCTAAGTCTGGATAGCCAATATATAAGGATTGTCTGTTTGCAAGGCAAGAAGATTATCTCTTCCCGCAAACTCTCCTGGCAACCTCAGAATATACATAATCCTAAAGACTTTATCATAAAACTTAAAGAGGTCATCTTAGAGGAGCTAAATCAAGACCTCTCTTCTGTGGAATTTATTGCCATAAGCTGGCCAGCAGCCATAGACCCAAGAGCCAATTGCATTGTCAGCAGAGGAAGCAGGATGGTGGAAGGATTAAGAGAACTTAAAGAAGAAGAATTTAAGGCACAGATTGGTAACTTAGCCCGCAATCTATCCCAAGAATTAAATAACCTACAGGTAATCTTAGTAAACGAGGGTGATGCCTTGGCAGGCTATGCTATAAAGGAGACTTCTTCAGAACGTATCAAGAAGAGGAATACGCTTTTCTTTAAAATAGGTGAAGGATTGAGCTTTTCTTTTAGTGAAAAAGGAATGGTTCAGCGCCAGCTCTTAGGAGAAGCAGGAAATATAAGGATTGATATGAATGTAGACGCTCCTTATCATACCTATACCAAAGTAAAAGGCGCCTTACAGCAGTATCTCTCTGAGAAAGCACTCCTACGCTTAGCCAAAGACCTCTTACCCCAACAAGGGCCTCTTCCAGGAGAGGTGGTTAATTCTTTAAGTAAGATCTATGGGCAATATACTACCGTAGAGGATATAGCCAATGCCTTTGCTAAAGAAGTGATTGAATTCTTTAGAAAATATCAGAACACCATCATCGTTGTTCCTTCTTATATTATAGCGCCCGATAAAGGCAGGATGTCTGAAGAACTTATCCGCCAGGTTATTTCAGAGGTAAACAAGATTATCCAACGCTACGATGTCCGGCTTAAAGTGGTATACGAGAAAGACCTCACAGTAGATTTAATCTTAGATGCCTGGTATTCCCAGCATACAGGCGCGCAGAAGATTATAGAAGGGATGTCTGCATATCTATTTGAGGCCATTAAAGAGATCTTGGATTACCTAAGTATAGATACGATTGTGCCTTATGGAACAGGTATTCCTTATGAATTAGAATTATATCTTAAGAGTAGTCTGGAAGAGAGATTAGAGCAGGCCAATCTCACCCTTAATATTCATATCATCCCTGCTTATGAAAGGGGAGATTTTGCTGAGGCCATAGGAGCGGTTTATCTAGCCCATAGAGAAAAACAGAGTTCTTCCTTAGGTGGTTTCCTTGGGTATTTAACCGAAGAACAAGCCCAAGCAAAAGAAAAAGCAAGGACCCAAGAAATACCACGATTGAACTTAAAGGAGACCAATCTCTACCAAGAAGCCCTATCTATTATTATAAGCAAGGTTCCTGAAATAATCTTGGGAGGTGAGAGGATAGAGATTGAGGCAGAACTTAATAAACTGTCTATTTTCTTTATTCAAACCTTAGCCCGTTCACCTCCTAATGCTACTCTTGAAGATGACCGAATCTACATATTTGCTCCTTCCCTAAGCGAATTAAACTCTCTCCTTTTAGCCAGAATGTTTGTGCATGAGATTGGAGAAAGATTTCTTCTTAGGAAAAATCTTTATTATTCTCAGGAAGAAGTCCATGAGTTTGGTAGAAAACAAGAGGTAATTCTACTAAGAAAAGTATTCAAAGGATATATTGAAGAAAAAAATATAAATATATTAGAAG
>CAYOMI010000057.1:0-8816 GCA_964405005.1 uncultured Planctomycetales bacterium
TTCTTGTTTCCTATGGTCAAAGGAAGCAAGACTGGCATATTGGGAGGCGCGGCTCTGGGGAAGAGCATCTTGATCCTTGAGTTGATACATAATATCGTGGAAAAGCATAAGGGCACTTGTGTTTTTACCGGGGCTGGCGAAAGGATTAGGGAGGGCAATGAACTCTATTTTGAATTTGTGAAGCAGAAAATCGTGGATAAGATTATGATGGCCTTTGGCCAGATGAATGAGCCGCCCGGAGCGCGTTTTGGGGTGGCCTTAACCGGCATTACTTTAGCCGAGCACCTGCAGGACCAGAATAAAGATGTTCTATTTTTCATAGATAATGTTTACCGGTTTGTGCAGGCAGGAGCCGAGATATCCACGCTTTTAGGCCGTGTACCCTCTGAAACTGGTTATCAGCCGACCCTGGCCTCTGAAGTAAGCGATTTTCAGGAGAGAATTCGCTCTAAGGAAGGCGGCTCAATTACCGCCATTGAGGCGGTGTATGTGCCGGCTGATGATTTGACCGACCCGGCAGTAGTTACCATCTTCAGCTATCTGGATGCGATAATGGTCTTGTCCCGGGAAAGGATTCAGTTAGGACTTTATCCGGCAATAGATCCTCTGCTTTCTTCCAGCAGTAACCTGGACCCCGCTATTATCGGCAAAGAGCATTCCGCTATTGCCCAGGAATCGTTAAGGGTATTTGCCAAATACGAGGAGTTAAGAAAGATTGTTACGGTTATCGGTATTGAGGAGCTTTCCCAGGCCGACCGCACCCTATATGAACGGGCAAGAAAACTGCAAAATTTCCTGACTCAGCCATTTTTTGTGGCAGAAATTTATACCGGCAAAAAAGGAGAATATGTTAGCCTAAAGGAGACGCTTGAGGGCTGCGAGAAGATAGTTTCCGGAAGGCTGGATGCGGTTCCGGAGGACAGGTTTTATATGATAGGTAATGTCGGGCAAATAGAGAAGTAATGCGGTTAGCGGTTAGCGGGGTGCGCCGAAAACCGCTAACCGAACACCGATAACCGAGAGGAAAATAACACATGGCGTTACGGCTTGGTGAAATCTTAGTTGAAAAAGGCGTTATCACTGCTAAGGAACTGGAGCTTGCGGTCAGCCAGCAGCAGAAGACAAAGAAACTGCTTGGCCAGATTCTGGTTGAGATGGGTTTGATAACCGAGAAAAAACTATTGCAGGTTCTGGCCGAACAGCAGGGTGTTGCCTTTGTGGAATTAAAGAACATAAAGATTGACGAAAAAGTGCTAAAGGCGGTTCCCGCAAAGTTCGTCTGGCATTATAAGATTATGCCTGTCAGCATTGAGGAAAACATCTTGACTATTGCCATTTCCAACCCCTTTGAGGTTTGGCCTATTGACGATCTGGAGTCGCATCTGGGTTTGCGCGTGGAGAAAGTCTTGGCTACTTCCGAGGATATTTTCTCTGCGATAAAAAAATACTACGGCGTGGCCGCTGAAACCATAGAGCGCTTGTTAACCGAGAGCCCCGGTGAGACCGCCAAGACGGGCTTCTCAAACCAAGAAACAGCCATAGAGGACCTGGATAGGATGTCCGAGGACGCCTCAGTAATAAGGCTGGTCAATCAGGTTCTCCATCAGGCGATTAATGACCGCGCCACAGATGTGCACTTGGAAGTTTTCCGTAATGACCTGACCTTGCGTTACAGAATTGACGGTATCCTTTATGATGCGCCGGTTTCAGACAATATAAAATATCTCTATCCTGCGATTATCTCAAGGATTAAAGTTATGGCAGACCTGGATATCGTGGAAAGAAGGCTCCCCCAGGACGGGCGGGCAAAGGTCAAGATAGCTGATAAGGAATATGAGCTACGTGTCTCTGTTATACCTACGCTTTACGGCGAAAATATCGTGATTAGGATACTACCTACCACCATGCTTTTTGATATCGCTAATCTTGGTGTTTCAAAGAGCGATTTACAAACTCTGAGCCAGTTAATCTCCAAGCCGCACGGCATTATCTTTGTTACCGGCCCTACGGGAAGCGGCAAGACCACCACTTTATACGCCTGTTTAAGCAAGTTGAATACGCGCTCCCGCAAAATACTCACCATAGAAGACCCTGTGGAATATGAGTTAAAGGGGGTTTCCCAAACCCAGATTAATCCCAAGATAGGAGTTACTTTCGCGGCAATGCTACGAAGTATGTTAAGGCATGATCCGGATATAATGATGGTGGGTGAGGTAAGGGATTTTGAAACCGCGGAGATTACCATTCAAACCGCGCTTACCGGGCATCTGGTCTTTTCTACCTTGCACACCAATGATGCCGCAAGCGGCGTTACGCGTTTAATTGATATCGGTATTGAGCCATACCTCATCGCCTCTTCGGTTGAGGCATTTATCGCCCAGAGATTGGTAAGAGTCATTTGTGATAAGTGTAAAGCAGAGGACAGAGGACAAATGTCAGAAGTCAGAGCTCAGATAGAAAATGATTTGAAAGACCAAATCAGAGAGAAAAAATTAGAAATTAAAATATATAAAGGCAAGGGCTGCAAGGCCTGCAACAACACTGGTTATATGGGCAGGACCGGAATCTATGAATTCTTGCTGGTTAACGATGAAATCAGAAAGCTGATTTTGCAAAAGACCTCTTCAGACATCATTAAGAAAAAAGCCATTGAACTGGGAATGAAAGTTTTGCGCCAGGATGGATGGGAAAAGGTTTTGGCAGGAATTACTACTCCTGAAGAGGTAATGAGGGTAACGCAGTAATAGGTTATAGGTGAAAGGTGGAAGGTAAAAGTGGCTATATACCTCTATAAAGCGAAGAAAGGCCCAACAGAGATACTTGAAGGCGAGATAGACGCACTTTCACGAGACGATGCTGTGGATAAGCTGAGTGCTATGGGACTAGTTGCAGTGAGTGTAATAGAGAAACAGATAAGGCAAGGAACTGTCATTGCGAGCCCCGAAGGGGCGAAGCAATCCCAAAAAGAGATTGCTTCGTCGCTGTCGCTCCTCGCAATGACAGAAGGCATAAGGATCCAGGACATAGACATCTTTACCCGCCAGCTATCCAGCCTGATAAAAGCAGGCGTTCCGGTATTAAGAGCCCTTACTTTAATTTCGCAGCAAACAGAGAATAAAGCGCTTGCAAAAGTTACAGCAGAGCTGGAAAGGCAGATAAAGGACGGAAGGATGCTTTCCGAAGCAATGAGCCGCTACCCGCGCACTTTTAACAATCTGTATGTAAATATGGTTAAGGCGGGAGAGAAGAGCGGCACCTTGGATGAGGTTTTGCAGAATCTGGCAGAGTACCGCCAGAGAGAAGAGGATATAAGACAAAAAGTTCAGGCCGCGCTTGCTTACCCGGTGTTAATAGTCATAGTAGGCATCGCTACGGTTTTTATTATGCTTACTTTCTTTTTGCCCAAATTGCTCAGCTTATTTGAAGGCATGAAACAAACAATTCCCTTCTCTACAAGGCTCCTGATAGAAATAAGCCGGTTTATGGCGGGAAACTGGCATTGGATTTTAATATTTTTATTCTTTATCGGAGCGGTATTTGCTAGGACAAAACAAGGCAGTAAAAAGAAGCTCCTCTTTGATTTTTTTAAATTGCACCTTCCTTTTATCAGAAGATTCGTCAGAGACGCTGAAATCGCGCGCTTAGCCAGGACCTTGTCATTGCTTCTTAAAAACGGGATTTCGGTTTGCGAAGGCCTTGAGCTTGCTACGAATGTCCTCGATAACGATATGCTTAAGGCAGAACTAAAAAAGGCAAAAGATGAAGTAATTAATCAAGGTTGCCGTTTGTCAGATGCTTTAAAGACAATAAAGGTCTTTCCGCTTTTTGCGGTGAATATGATAGCTGTAGGCGAGGAAGGCGGAAAGATTGAACAGTCCTTAAACACAATAGCCGGCCTTTATGAAAGACAGACTGAGCAGGCGATTAAAATCATCACTTCTCTGCTTGAGCCGCTTCTTATTTTGGTTATCGGCGCGATTGTTGGTTTTATCGTCTTTGCGATGCTTATGCCTGTATTTAATATCGGCATCGCAGCGCGTTAGTGACGGAGGAAAATATGCGAAAAGGCTTTACTCTCATTGAACTTATGATTGTGGTCATCATCATTGCCGCTCTGGCAGCGATGGTTATTCCGCGCCTAAGCGGCCGCACAGAGCAGGCAAAGGTTACCATAGCCGAAGCGGATATTAATTCCAACATCGCCATGGCGCTGAAACTCTATGAGCTGGATAACGGGAACTTCCCGACCACAGAGCAGGGCCTCAATGCCTTACTTTCAAAACCATCTTCCAATCCTGTGCCGTCCAATTGGAAAGGCCCTTATCTGGAGAAGAAACCCATTGATCCTTGGAAGAATCCTTACCAGTATAAATGCCCGGGCCAGCATAATCCGTCAACCTATGATTTATATTCGTTGGGCAAAGACGGCTTGGAGAATACCGAAGACGATGTCAAGAATTGGGAATAGTGCATTTACACTCGTTGAAGTACTGCTTACCATCGCCATTTTAGCCATTGGGCTAATCGGCATAATCAGGGCGTATAGCAGTTTACTCAATACGGCAGGGGTTTCTTATGAGTATATAGATGCGGTATGCTTAGCCAAAGAAAAGATGACAGAGGTTGAGTTGGATGAATTACAGAATAACGGCCAAGCCCGCGGCACAACTTATGGCGAGATGCAGGGCATATATGGAAATTTCAAATGGGAGGAAACTGTAGGGCCGTCGGAGGATAAAAATTTAAATATAGTGAGTGTGGCCGTTTTTAAAAAAGACGATGACAGGTCAAGGAAATTTACTTTGGAGACTTATGCATACAGCAAAGAATAGACAGGGTTTTACTCTCCTCGAGCTCCTCATCACCTCTTCCATAATCGTGATAATAGGGTTGGCTATATTTTCCACATTTTCTATGGGCATAAAGGCATATAAAAGGATGCACTATTCCGGCATGGCGCAGGCCGATGTTCTGCTTTCTCTTGAGAAGCTGGAGAAAGATTTGCACAATGCCATAAATTTCAGCAGCATTGATTTTATCGGTGAAAATAAAAAGGTATCGTTTGCGAGCTTAATCGGGCCGCAGGCAAATTCTGCTTTAGGCAGGATAACTTATTACTTTGATACAAAAAATAAGTCATTGGTAAGAGAGGAAAATGCCTATGCCGGCACCTTCTCCGGTTCAAAAGCGTTAGCCTCTGTAAAAGACGTTGCTTTTACCTATTATTATTTCGACCCACAGACGCGAGAATATGTCTGGACGGATTCCTGGCAGTCTCTTAACGGCATTCCCAGAGCAGCCAGGGCGAAAATAACATTTAAAGACGATAATGACAAGGATGTTGAAATTACCAGGACAGTGTTTGTACCAGCGGAAAGGTAGTATCCTCATCGTCGCGCTCTGGGTATTATTTTTTCTAAGCGCGCTTGCGTTGGTTTTGAACGCATATATCAATCCGCAACTTAGCCTGGCCTCTAAGCTTAAAGAAAGGGCTAAATGCTATTATTTGGCTAAAGCCGGCGTAAAAAAAGCGATCCAGACAGTCGCACTTGATGAAACTCTAGGTTACGATGCCCTAAAAGACTTGCGCAACGATAAGGAATTTAAGGAAAGGGAACTGGATGATGGAGTATTTAGTGTAGGTCTTATGGACGAAGAAAGAAAAATAAATATCAATAAAGCGTCATTTGGTGTGCTGAAAATATTTTTTGAAATAACAACAGGTATGTCGTCCAAAGACGCCTCTGGCATTGCGGATTCTATCATTGATTGGCGGGACGCGGATAACGACGCACGGGAACTCGGCGCAGAGAGTTCGTATTATCAAGCCTTGAATCCGCCATATCCTTGCAAGAACAAAGATTTTGAAGTTATCGAAGAATTACTTTTGGTCAAAGGCATAAACAGGGAGATTTTTTCCAAAGTAAAGGACAGGATTACGGTATATGGCCAAGGCGCCGTGAATATTAATACCGCCGATAAATTAGTCCTGGAAAGCTTAGGAATGTCTGATGTCTTGACTGAAAAAATCATCCATTTTCGTAACGGTGAAGATGATATTGAGGCGACCAAAGATGACAATGTATTTACTAACGTCTCTTCCATTGTTGACGACCTGCGCAAAGTAGAAGATTTGTCTCAGGAAGAAATTAACCAATTAAGCAGTGCCATAGGAAGCGGTTTAATTTCTGTAGCTTCGGATAACTTCGCAGGTAGAACTACAGGAAAACTTAAAAACCGTTCTGCTTTAGCCAGCATAATTTTTGTATTTGGCCGCGATAAAAAAATAAAGTCTTGGAGAGAGGAATGGGAATAAAAAATATATCACAATATATAGAGCGTATCGCACACAGGGTCTCTCGGCATAAGCCAGTTGTAATTATTGAGATCGGCAATGACTGGCTTAAGATTTTGGAATGTAATTCTTCCTCCCGGGATAATTTCATTACGAAGGCCAGCTTTATGAAACTTTCCCAGATTAAAGAATCTGTTCCGGATGCTATCTCCGGGATCTTCAGGGAGTTAAAGTTAAATAAAAATAATGTCCTAGCCTGTATTCCGCGCCACTTAGTTACTGTAAGAATTCTGGAATTGCCTTCTACGGACCCTAAAGAGATAACGGATATGATAGAATTACAGATTGGCAAGCAGACCCCCTATGCAAAAGAGGAGGTTGTTTTTTCCCATAGGATAATTGACGCTGAAAGAGACGGCTACACAAAGGCGATGTTGGTGATTGTCAAGCATAGTTTGATTAAAGAACGGCTTGTTGCCTTAGAGAAGGTCGGTATTAATGTGAGTAAAGTCGCTCTTAGTTCTGAGGGTATTTATGATTGGTTTAGTACAATAGAGCTGCCGCAGTTGCAAAGCGATTATTCTAACGCGATTATCATAGTTGATGTAGACTCCAACTATTCCGATTTCTTCGTGGTCTATAAAGGAAAAGTATCTTTTACAAAAAATATCTTAATCGGGGCGAATAATCTGATAGATGAACGCGAGCGTTATCAGGAAAAATTTATTAATGAGTTAAGGCGTTCCATGGAGCTTTACTATGAAGAGATAAAAGGAAAAAAGGCGGCAAAATTGTTTTTCCTTGGTGCGTCTAAGAATATTCCCGATCTGGCCAACATCTTAAGCGCGCGTTTGGACATTCCTTGCCAGACTCTGGATACCATTAAAAATATCCAGATAGGAGAAAAAGCGAGCCGGCTTTTTCAAAATGAAGATTATAAGTTCATTTCAGTTACTCCATTAATCGGCTTGGCTATGAAATACAACGCATTGCAATTTGACCTTATGCCAAATGAAATGCGCATTAAGAAACGAGTGGAAGAGAAGAAGAAATATTTAACTAAGGCAGGGATATTGGTTATAGGTATTTTTACAATATTGACTTTTTTATTGTTCCTTCACATCTACAATAAAAATACCTATAAAGCGCAGCTGGAAGATAAGCTCGCCAAAATAAAAGAGGGGGCGCAAGACATTGACAGGATGCATCGCCTGATTAACCTCGCTCAGGAACGCCTGGACGCAAAGGGCGATTGCCTTAGCCTGCTTAGCGGGCTATACGAAATCATACCCAAAGAGATATATTTTACAAGCGTGGACATTGAAAGAAAGAAGCAGCTGACCATAAAAGGCCGCGCCCCTGTGATGTCGGATGTATTTAAATTTGTCGGGGTTTTGGAAAATTCGCACTATTTTAAGAACGTTAAAAATAACTATGCGACGCAAAAAAAAGAGGACAATAATGAATTTGTGGATTTTGAAATTGTTTGTGCCTATGAGGAGTAATAATTAAATGTTTTTTGAGCATGTCTCGAAAAAGGAAAGAATAGGGCTGGCGGCCGCGGCAATAATCGTTTCTTTGGCGTTTTTGGACCGGATGATCCTTAATCCCATTAACAAAAGGATTCAAGAGATCGCACAGGAGATTAAGATAAGCGAGAAACAGCTAAAGATGGGCTTGCGCAATTTGAACCAGAAAGAGGCGATTCTTTCGGAATACAACAAGTATAGCCAGTATTTTAAAGGGCTTGGCTCTGGAGAAGAGACCACAGCCGCCATACTTAGCGAAATAGAGACAATGGCAAAGAAATCTAATATGAGCCTTTTGAACTTAAAGCCTCAAGCCACAAAGGACAAAGGATTTTACAGGGAATATAGCGTAGAGGTTGAGGCAGAAGGCACAATGAATTACTTGGTAATTTTTCTTTATCAGTTGAACTCCTCAACACAACTTCTGCGGGCGGAAAAGCTGCGTTTTAATCTAAAAAGTAAAGACTCTTCGCTTGTTAAAGCATCTATTCTGATTACGCGCGTTGTATCTCTATAATCCTTTATATGTGCCCTAACTTCCCTCAGGCTATATCCTAGAGATCTTTACTCTAAGATAGAAAGAAGCCCACTTTTAGACTGAAACTGCGCTAAAGGATATTCTTATTATGTTTGAATCAGGTAGGATTGGAGTAGGATTAAGCAGGATATTCGGATGCAAAACTATTTAGATCAAATGATCTCAATAGTTATAAATGATATAATTTTCTTAATTCTTTGACAACCAAATATGCCTTAAGGCAATTTTGAAAGACTTTTGTAAAGGCTTCTTTGCGTTTTTCTTCGGTGTCCAGTATGCCGTTCTGAAGATTTTCAAGCGTTAACAATGCCCTATGCAGGTAGCTATTTACAGCATGGTTAATGCACCGTCTTATCGAGATTTCCCTAAGATTAGCAAAAGGTTTTATTGGCTGCTTTCTACAGGAACAGAGTTTCTTGAGAGGGCTGCTAAAGGAGGTATTGGGTTAGAGCCT
>CAYOMI010000058.1:0-8722 GCA_964405005.1 uncultured Planctomycetales bacterium
GCAAAATATAATAGTTATTGTTCAGATAAATAATTTTCGCCGGGTCCTTAAAAGAGTTATTCTTGGGAATCTGCTAATAATATTCTTATGTATCCCTTCTTTATGCGCGGTATTTTCCGGAAGCGGATTTTTATTTAAAAAGAGCAATTTTCATTTTAATAGAGTATCGGGATGGGTGCCTCAGCCAAGCCTAAAAAGCATCCTCGTTACTTTTAAGAATCTATCGTTAGGTTATAATGCCCCGCGCTTTCTTTATTCCGGCAGCATAATCCTATATCTGGCATTGTTTATCGAAGGAGCAATAAAGATAAGCAAAAAACCAAACGGGGCAATTGTCCTGATGTTGATTTCTTTGCCTCCAGCCGCGTTGTTTATTATTGCCAAGGTAGCCGCCTTTTCCTATTATGTGGATAGATATTTCCTGTCTTTTCTGCCATTTTTCTGCATAACCGTTGCTTATGGTATTTACGAGTTAAGAAAGATGAGCATGCGGGTTACGGCCATAGCCCTTATTATAATTGTTTCGGCGATTAGCTTGAATAATTATTATCGAGATATTCTGCCCGGAAATATCTTCGAGCATGTAGGGATAGTCCCAAGACAGGATTCCAGGGGAGCGGCTGCCTATATTAGCGAATCGCTGGAAGAGGGCGATGCGTTGTTTCATACCTGCCGTAATACCGCGTTGCCCTTCGAGTATTATTTCGACTTTTATTTTAAGAAAACAGCTGCCATCTTTAAGGATTACCCCCAACGTTTAGATAATAAGCAGGATATTTTATTTTATTTCCCACGAGACATAAGAATCAGGGAGTTGATAGCTAAAGAGGGGGTGGAGTCTGGTAACTACAGTAATGCCGCTGGGTTGTATAGATATGTCTTGCGAAATAAAGATCTACGTAGCGCCTACGTTGATTTGAACCGCGTTAAAATCACCAATAAGAGAGTTTGGCTGGTTTATTCTTCCTGGAACCCGGGGTGGGATGAGTTAGAATCACTGGCGCTTGAATGGATGGATGAGAACTACACAAGAGAGTCAGAGAGGGAATTTAGGGGCATAACCGTTTATTTATATAATAAAAAAGACAAAGGTTAAAGCGTAAGGCATAAAATGTTCGCCCAAATACTTTGGCTAGCTATCTTTATAACACTCTTTTTTATTTTGTCCCTAAGGCATTGCGGATACCATAAGGGCGTAGAATTGACTTTCAATTTTTTCTTTTTTAGCTTTCTATATGTTTACGGTTGGCTGCTGAAGAACATAGGGAATACTCCGTTGCCGTTACGGACAGCCAGGAATTTTGCATCGACGTTGCTATATCCATATCCGCCGCAGGATAAGTTTCTGTATCTGTTCCTTGTATTTATTATCGCCAGCCTGGCTTTGGCGTGTATTTATTATTTAGGGTGGCATATTGCTGAAAATATTCTTCTTCGAACAGGTATTTTTAAAGATCGGCTCTTTGCCTTAGTATTCATAGCAGGGTTAATAACGGCCAGTATCATATATCCTCTGGAAGCCTTAGGGATAAACAGCGGCTGGTGGTCTTGGAAGATATCGGAAGCATCAGTTGGCCGCTTTCTGCCCGGCTGCCCCTTGCATCCGGTCAGAGAAGGATTTTACCTGGCCGTTTATTTTCTAGCCGCCTATTTTCTTATAGAATGTTCAAAATACAGAAAGAGCAGCTGGAAAATGATATTTTTTATTTTGCCTTTTATCCATGTCTGGACGCTGAGGCTTTTTGGTACTGGTTTTCCCAGATTTCTTGAGCGCAGCATTTTATCAGCGATATTAATAATATTGGCTTACCTTTCTCCTTTGCGGATAGAGTATGACAAGCCAAGAAGGCAGGATGCCAATATAATACTCGATAAGGCGTTAACAGTTTTCCTTATACTCGCGTTTTTAATTATCTGTTTCGCATATGTTATGGTTATAAGAAACCCCTCGCTGACCATCTCGTTGTTACCGATCTCGTTTTTTTTGCTCCTATCGATAAGAAAAATACCTGCTTATTTAGTCGCTATTATAGCTTTAGTATTTTTTATTTTAACCGGGATGAGGCATGTCTTTCTTCTTATTCCCGTGTTCGCGGTCGCCTCCTTTATGACAATTAATTACGGAAGAAATAAATACAGTTATCTTAAACGATGAGTCTAGTGCTTATAGTTTCTTTTATTTTGGTTTGCCTCTTGGCAGCACACTCTTATTATAAGAGAGGGTCGCATCTGACGTTTAATTTCTTCCTCTTTGCATTTATCGTGACTTTTATAAAGGAAGCCCCAGGCAGAAGATTCGACGGTGTCCTGGCGCAGGACCATGCCGCGCCATTTGAGTTCTTGAATCCCGGTGGTTCTGCTATTATCGGTTCACTAGCCGGATTAGTGGGGTGGATTTTTACTTTTTACCTTGGCTGGAGCATGGCGGAGGCAATAATAAAACGGGTAGAGCCGTTGTCAAAGCGCGTATTTCCTCTTCTGCTGCTGAGCGGCCTGGTTATCATGAGCATATCTTATTCTGTTGAGGCTACAGCCGTAAGAATGGGCTGGTGGCGCTGGAAAATAGAAGATTTAAGGCTTGCGAGTTTTTTGGTAGGCGTGCCTTTTATGGCTTTTGAGGCGTGGGCAAGCTTTAGTTTGCAGTATCTTCTTCTGCCTTATGCCCTGATAGAATGTTCTAGTTTAAATAAAGCTCCTTGGAAAGGCGCATTCTTTGCCATTCCTTTTATACATAATCTACTGGCTAATTGTCAGCTGCATACCCTCAGGGTGCTCGAAGAAAGGTCGGTTTTTTTATTGCTGATTATTATGTCGTTTGCAAGCTCTCTGTGCCTTGATTACTCAACAATAAAGATTCCGCGCGCAACGAAGATATCTAACTCGGGCTGGTTTAAGGCAATCCCTGTCTGGGTGGTATCTGCGATGTTAAGTATCTTGGCGTTCTTTGACATTATTGTATTAAAGGACTACTCCCTGTTTATTACCATGCTTCCTTTATTAGTGCTTATTCTTTTGGCGGTGCGAAAAATCCCGTTGTATCTTATCGTTATATTTATAATCATTGCTTCGCTCTTTGCAAAAGAAAAGATAGCACCGGCAGCCCTATCCCTGGCAGTGTTTTTTGTTTTTATGTTTTTTGCAAAGCTAAAGAAGCCAAAATTAGGACATGAGTCTTAAATGAATATCCTGCCTGTTTTTTGTTATGCCCTGCTCGGTTTATCTTTGTTTATGACGCAGTGCTATTTTAAATACGGCTTTCGGATTGCGTTTAATTTTTTCTTATTCGCATTCCTGGCGGCTACTATTAAAGAAGGGCCTGTTCCCGTAGATCGCGTGTTAATGAAAAACCCGAGCATGCCCTACGAATTCCTGCCCCAGCACTCATCTTTGTTGGTTAATTCCGCACTTACGATAGTTGGCTGGGTTTTTACTTTTTATCTGGGGTGGTATCTGGCCGATAGAATTGCCCTAAGGTTGAAATATTGGAAAAACCGCATTTTTCCCGTTTTGCTCCTTGGCTTATTAGTGACAGCCAGCATAGGTTATAGCGTAGAGGCCGCTGCCATAGGTATGGGGTGGTGGCATTGGACGATAAATGACCCCAGGCTAAGCGTATTCTTAATAGGAGTTCCTTTTATTGTATTTGAAACATGGATGCATTTTCCTGCCCAGTATTTGCTCATGCCTTTTTTCTTAATAGAATGTTCTGGCCTTAGAAGGTTTGGGTGGGTGAACATATTTTTCCTTATCCCTTTTATTCATAGCGTTACGACGCATGCCCAGCCGCAATCCGTTAGGAACTCGGTTGAATATGCGGGATTACTGGCCCTTTTTCTCCTTGCCTTTGTGAGCCCTTTACGTTTTGACTATTCAGGGGTTAGCCTGCCCAAGGCCCAAGGCCGCATAAAGCCAAGATTGATAGAATTATTGCCGATGCTGGTTGCTATTACGCTGATTTTTATCTTAAGTTTTATCGACCTTATCACAATACAGAACCCGCGTCTTTTAATATCCTTGCTGCCTATATGTTTTCTGGTCCTGCTTTCTATCCCCAGGATACCGCTGATCTTCGTAATACTTCTTAATATTACGTGCCTGTTGATCTTTAAAAAGTTAGCTATTTTTGCTGCGCTACCCCTGGTTATTGTTTTATCGCTGCGGAGTTTAACAAAAATACAGATTAGTAAAGGAGCGAAAAACAGATGAGTACTCTAATATTCTTTAATTTTTGTATTAGCGGGTTAATTTTGCTTATAATAAACTCCTATTTTAAGAAAGGGCTGGCGTTAACAGTTAACTTCTTCCTCTTTATTTTCATGTTGATATTCATCAATGCCGGCACGCAAAGCTTGCGGCTGATTAATCTCCCGGTAAATACGAGCCTCTCAAACATATTCCATGCAACTTTCTCTACGGCGATATGGGTTTTAGTGTTTGGCCTTGCCTGGCATATCGGGGAAAAGACTATCGCCAGAATTGCCTATTTTAAGGCAAGAATATTTACGTTAATATTGTATGCGGCAATAACGGTAGCGGCATTGGTATATGCCGTTGAGATAACCGCGGCCAATATCGGCTGGCTTGGCATTCCGCAAGCGATAAACGCCGGGAGCTGTTTAGGGTTGCCCGATATTACCAGAAGGTTATTTTATTTCTCCGTTTATTTCTTCGCGGCATATTTTTTAATTTCCGTTTCTGAATATAAAAAGAAGGAGTGGAAAACCATCTTTTTTGTGTTGCCTTTTCTCCATACCTGGGTAATCCAGTTTTTTGGTAAAGGGTATCCGCAAATTATCGAAGAATCCATAGTGCTGCTGGCCCTTTTTCTCCTTGCCTTTGTGAGCCCTTTACGTTTTGACTATTCAGGGGTTAGCCTGCCCAAGGCCCAAGGCCGCATAAAGCCAAGATTGATAGAATTATTGCCGATGCTGGTTGCTATTACGCTGATTTTTATCTTAAGTTTTATCGACCTTATCACAATACAGAACCCGCGTCTTTTAATATCCTTGCTGCCTATATGTTTTCTGGTCCTGCTTTCTATCCCCAGGATACCGCTGATCTTCGTAATACTTCTTAATATTACGTGCCTGTTGATCTTTAAAAAGTTAGCTATTTTTGCTGCGCTACCGGTATTATTGCTGGCTATTTTTCAGCTAGCTGGCCAGTTACAGTTTAACAAAAAGGATCACTCGACCTCATGAATACCCTGCAACTGTTTTTTTTCTCAAGCACCGGACTCATCCTGCTTATTATCCATTCTTATCATAAGCGGGGATTCCGTATAACCTTTAATTTTTTCCTTTTTTCTTTTATTGCCGGGATGAGAAAAGAGGCCGGGACTTTTTTAGGAACTCCGATTTCCAAAATGAAATACCCTACGCCTTTTGTTCACCCCAATGACTACCCCTTGGCTTTTTCTGTGGTTAATACTACTATCGGGTGGATGCTTGCGTTCTATCTTTCTTGGTATATTGCCGAAAAAATTACCGACAAGTTGCCTTATTTCAAAGGTAAAATACTGCCTACTTTGTTCTTTTCCGGATTGGTTGTGGCTGCTTTGTCTTATGCTATTGAGGCGACTGCGATAAATATCGGTTGGTGGAAGTGGGTATTCTTCGATAAACATTTCTCAGATTTTCTGGTCGGGGGAGTACACCTTTTTGCGCTTAGCGCCTGGTTTTATTTTACAGTCCATTTTTTGGCTCCATTTTTGCTTATAGAATGCTCTGATTTCAGAAAGGCCGGTTGGAGATGCCTATTTTTTCTTATCCCGTTTCTAAGGACCTGTACGATGATTTTTTTAGGCTCGGACTTGCCTCGCATGCTTTATGAATTTGCATTCTTTATCTTATTGGTAGCGTTAATGATAAGTAACCCGCTGGATTTTAACTATCCTGAATTTCGCTCCAGGATCATTAAGCGCCGTTTTATTGCTAAATTAATAGAGGCTCTTCCCCTTATCGTAAGCCTGCTTATCTTGCTTGTTTTGATTTTTGTTGATTTAGTGAAGGTGGGGGATGCCTCTTTGTTGATTAGTCTATTGCCCTTGGTTCTGCTTATTATGTTATCCCTGCGTTCGTTGAGCCTGTGGTTAGTTATCCTGTTTATGGCGATATTGGGGTTAGTTTTTGGTAAAGTAGCCATGCCGGCCGTCATCCCGGTGCTGGTATTTTTATTTTTATCGGTTTTGGGAAAGCTTTTAAACATACAACAAAAAACAGCAACTCCCTAGATTATGCTATGGGTAAAGCATTATTAATAGCGTTAGCAATTGATAAATTGAGTTATCCGGCCAAGGGCAGGTTTAGGCTTAAAGGTATGCAGCGTAGGCCGCTGCTCGGATTAGCCTATATTTGCTCTGCAATAAAGACGGTAGGCTTGGATAGCGAACTCCTGGATCAATCCGTATCCGATTTTTCTATCGAAGACTTAATAAGCCGCATAGAAAACAACAGGTATGTTTTTATAGGTTTTTATTCGCAGGTATTGATAAAAGATAAATTAATTGCTTATATAAAGGCTATAAGAGAAAAGACTACAGAGATTAAGATTGTTGTTGGTGGTCCCGCCTACATGTTTTCTGAAGAATTCTTAAAAGGCGGTTGTGATATTGTCTGTAAAGGCGAAGGGGAATTGACTATTTTGGAGATAGCAGAGTATCTACAGGGGCGCAGGGCAATTGAATCTATAGACGGGATTGCGTATATGAAGAATGGCAGCGTTGTTTCCAACAGAGAGAGGGAGCTTATTGTCGATTTAGATTCCATATCCTTTCCTCTGTGGGATAAAACAAAGGTACGCTGTTATTACGATTCTTATATTTTGCCGATGAAAAGTACTTTTGTCCCCATGGTTACCTCTAGGGGGTGCGTATATCGATGTGCTTTTTGCAGCTCTCCTTATTTATGGAAAAATAACTACCGGACCCGTTCTATAGAGAACGTTCTTAAGGAAACCGATATATTGGTTTGGAGGTATCACGTCAGGTATATCATTTTTCAGGACGATGCATTCGGCACAGATAATAACTGGCTTAGAAAATTTTGCCTTGCCTTGATAGAGAGAGGATATAAAAAACTGCATTGGATGTGTATACTTCACCCCCTGGTTTTTAAAGAGTCCCCGGAACAGTTGATTCCCCTCATGAAGAGAGCGGGCTGCAATCTATTTGTTTTCGGGTTGCAGTCAGTAAGTCCGGATGTCTCGCGGAATATAAACAGGGATCCATCGGAACCCGAAGTGCTTAAGAAAATAATTAAAATAGCCAATAATGCCGGTATCTTAACCTCCGTGGATTTTATATTAGGGTTACCCGGGGAAACAGGTCAAACTATACGCGCGGATATCGATTTTGCTTTAGAGGCAAGGCCACATTTAGTTAATTTTCATCCCTTGAGGCTAGAGCCCGGTTCAGAGCTAGCAGCCGGCTATCAAAACGGGAAAGTTTGCGCTTTTTCTCAAGAGGAGCTGTTGAAATCTTGTCATCGCGCTAATCGCGAGTTCTATTTTAATATAGCTAATCTAAGCAGGATTCTGGCGTTTGTTTGTAAAAGAAACCCCCTCCTCTTATTTAAAGTACCCAGATTTTACATGCTCTTAAAACATTATATGTAATGCCACCACTTTAGCAAGCTGTTTTTAAGGTAGAATCCGGCTCTTTGATTTTTTGGTTAAACGTTTCAAAATACTGCTTCGGCGTCATGTTGCCAAGCGACTGATGCGGATAATCGGTATTGTAATCATTGATCCATTTCGTCAGGGCTTCCGAGAAGGCAAACGGATTATCCCAGTCGTTGGTCCAGACTAGATCTTCTTTAAGGGTGCGCATGACCCGTTCGGTATCGGAATTGCCCTTAGGATTGCACCAGGTGGTAAATATCTGGGTAATTCCAAGTAACGAGCAGTTCATCATAAAGCGTTGCGATGTCGGCTGACAGCCGTTGTCTGAGATTAAAAAGAGTTTTTGATCTTTGAGAGCTTCGCGGATCCCTAGAGGGAATCGGTTGTTGACTGCTGCCTCAACTGCATCAAGCCAATCATCGGTCTTGGAGCGTATGCTCAAAGAATAACCGACAATTTCCTTGGTGCACCAGTCAAGGACGACGCACAGGTAGAGCCATCCCCAAGGAGCTATCTTGATCTTGGTCATATCAATGCCCCAGAAGTGATTGGGATGATGTGATCGGGGTTTGGCTCGTAACGGGCCGCGCCTGGCCCTGAGGCGTTGCTGCTTAGTGACCAAAAGGTCGTGTTCTTTCATAACGCGGTGGATTCGGTTGATGCCATAGAGATAATGTTCCCGGTATTTCAAATACGCCCAGATACGCCGGTATCCCCAGAGGGGATGGTCGGTCTTGATAGGTAGTATCCGGGATAGTAGTTCTTGATCCCGCGCAATGGTAGCTCTGGATCTTCGGCGCCTCATAGCTCGTACTCGTTTTTTTTTAATTCTATAGTCAGGTCGCCGATTATGCTGCGTAGTTTCTTGACCTGGGATTCCAGGGTTTGCTCTTTCTGAGACTGTTTCTTAAACTCAAAAGACTGGTGGCAGTTGGCAAGGAAGAGGTCGCGCCACTTGTAATACTGGGTCTGCGATATTTGATATTTCTGGCAAAGGGCGCTGACATCAATTTGCCCTGAGAGCCCTTCAAGTACGATTTGAGACTTTTGTTTGCTGGTCCAGATGCGATGTTTCATAGAATAAGCGCTCCTTTCCGGGGCA
>CAYOMI010000059.1:0-8594 GCA_964405005.1 uncultured Planctomycetales bacterium
TTTGATTCTTGATTTTTTCTAACATATACCGTCTCTAAAATCCCCCTCTTTAAGGATAATAAGTGTGGCACAAAGGTCACCTGGACAATTTTGCCGGCTAATTTGGATAGTTCCTGGTTGATCTCCGGCATGTGTTGATGCACATTTACCTTGTAAGCCTTAAAGTCTTCGTTAATCTGCGAAAATAAATAATCTTCTACTACTTTTCTTCCTGCGCCAGTAATTCCGGATTTGGCATCAATGATAATTGCATCTAAATCTACTAAACTACAGGCTACGAGTGGAGCTAAGGCTAATATTGCGCAAGTTGGATAGCAACCGGGGTTAGCAACTAGTGAGGCAGTTTTTATTTTATTACGATAAATCTCTGGCAGGCCATAAACTGCCTGTGCTAAATTTAGTTTATCTTTATGTTTAGTCTTATAGAATTGTTCATAGATTTTTACATTTTTCAATCGGTAATCCGCACTTAAATCAATTACCTTTTTACTTGCCTTTAATAACGGGCGTACAATCTGCATGGAAACCGTATGTGGCAGGGCGAGAAATACCAAATCGCAAATTTGGGTAATTTCTTTTATATCGGGCTTGGCACAAATTAAATCCAGACGATTCTTAAACTTCGGAAATATTTTCGATATATTTTGTGGTTTATCAATCTCGGCAGAAACATGGGTTATTCTGACCTGGGCATGTTTTAAAAGCATATCAATCAGAATCTCGCCCGCATAACCGGTTGCTCCGACAATACCTACATTTATCATCAAATACTCCCTGCCTGCCGCAAGGACAGGCTTTATGTTATATGTTCATCTTAAGGTAAAATTCATACATAGTCAAGCATTTTCTCGTCGGAACCGCAAAAAATAAATCCCGCTCATCCAGCGGGATTTATTTTTGATTTTTGATATTTGATATTTGATTCTTACATATTACCTCTTAGTCCACTGGAAGCGCTTGCGAGCTCCTTTCTGACCGTACTTCTTACGTTCTTTCATACGGGGATCGCGCGTAAGATATCCTTGCTTGCGTAATAAATCCTTAAACTGAGGATCTATCAATGCCAAAGCCCGCGATATACCATGTCGTAAAGCGCCTGCCTGACCAGCAAGTCCGCCCCCTCTAATATTAGCAATAATATCATATTTATCTAAATTATTGGTGTCATGTAATGGCTGTCTTATGATAATTCTGTCTGTCTCGCGAGTAAAATATTCTTCAAGGGGACGCTCATTAACCAAAATATCTCCCTTACCCGGTATAAGCTGAACTCTCGCTACTGATTCCTTACGTCTACCTACAGCCATAAATTTTGTTACCTGATTCATATTTGATTATACCTCCAATACCATGGGGTTCTGGGCCTTGTGAGGATGATTATCATCCGCATAGACCTTTAGTTTCTTCAACATACGTCTACCTAAGGGGCCACCAGGAAGCATCCTCCTAATTGCCAGCTGAATTACGGTGGTTGGCTTTTTCTTTAGCATCGTCTCCAGAGGAATTTCTTTTAGTCCACCAGGATAACCGGAATAACGACGATACAGTTTTTCCTGAAGTTTTCTTCCTGTAACTTTAATCTTTGAGGCATTGATGACAATAACACCGTCTCCTGTATCTAAGTGAGGAGTAAATATTGCCTTGTGTTTGCCCCTTAAGACTACCGCTACTTTACTCGCAAGTCTTCCCAGTATCTTATCCTTGGCATCAACAAGGTACCACTGTCTTTTTACATCTTCTTTCTTAGCGACGTAGGTTTTTCTCATAGAGTTTTACAGTATAACATATTTTATCACCAAGTCAAGTCTAATATTGAACCTTAAGTAAACATAGTCCATAGGCAGGAACTGTCGGACCAGCAAGTTTTCTATCTCTAGAGAGTAATATTTTCTTTAGACTTCCCTTTGGAAAATTCCCTCTTCCTATCTCAAGAAGTGTACCCACAATATTCCTGACCATATTATACAAAAATCCGTCTGCCTCGATATCTATAACAATTAAACAATCATCCTTTAGTCGATAGTCCATAGTCGATAGTCCACAGTTTGTTTTTCTAATAGTTATCTTTTTTATGATCCGTATAGTATCTTTAGTGCTACTACCACTGGCGCAAAACACCTTAAAATCGTGCTTACCAATTAGATACTTTGCTTCTTCACGCATTAACTTTACATCCAAAGGATAGGGATAGAAATAAACGCGGTTCCTTAATAACGCTGATGGATAGGGGCGATTTAGTATAGCGTAACGATAAACTTTGGAGCGGGCAGCAAACCGGCTGTGAAAATCTAAACTTACTTCCTCTATTTTGTTAATTGTAATATCATCTGGCAAGAGCCCATTTAAAGCCCTCTGTAACTTTTCTAAGGAAATTTTTGAATTTGTTTTAAAGTTAGCGACTTGACCAAAAGCATGAACCCCAGCATCGGTTCTTCCAGAACTTATAACTTTGACTTTTTCTTGGAGGATTTTCCAAAGGACCTTTTCTATGGTCTCTTGGATAGATTTTTTCTGTGGACTGCGGACTATGGACTGTGGACTATTTTGAACCTGCCAACCGCAGAAATTGGTGCCGTCGTATTCTATCTGGAGTTTGAGATTACGCATTCGGCGATTTGCACAGCATTGGTGGCAGCGCCCTTACGCAGGTTATCTGCTACCACCCATAGCCATAAGCCGTTTTTGACGAAGGGGTCACGACGTATGCGGCCAACAAAGGTCTCATCCCTGCCCTCTATATCTAAAGGCTGCGGATAGAGGTTATTTTTGGGGTCATCTATAACGATGATACCCGGGGATTTCTTCAGTAATTCCCTTAGCTCTTTAGGAGAAATGGATTTCTCGGTCTCAATATATACTGCTTCAGAATGACCAGTTCTTACTGGAACTCTTACAGTAGTGGCAGAAATTTTAATTTTATTATCGTGCATTATCTTGTGGGTCTCGCGCACCAATTTCCACTCTTCGCTAGTATAATCATCTTCTCCAAAACCACCGATATGCGGAAAAACATTATACGCAAGTTGTTGCGGCATGGCTTTATTTTCTACATTCACATGAATGTTGGTATAGTTAGCGCTTGCAATGCGAATATTCTCTTCTCTCAACTGCTCAACCGCCTCTCTTCCAGCTCCAGAAGCAGCCTGAAGAGTAGTGACAACTACTCTTTTTATCCCTACTTTTTTATGAATTGGCCATAATACCACGACCATCTGGATAGTAGAACAGTTAGGATTGGCGATTATACCCTTATGAATTTTGACATCCTTGGCATTTACCTCCGGCACAACTAGAGGAACTTTAGGGTCCATGCGAAAATCTGCGCCATTATCAATAACCACTGCCCCTCTTTTTACTGCCTCAGCAGCATAAGTTACTGCAGCGCCTTTCTCGCCTTCGGTTCCGGCAAAAAGAGCAATATCTGCACCTTCAAATCCCTCGGGGGAAATCACCTTTACATGATATTTTTCTCCATCAACCTCAATATCTCTCTCAGAACGGGCAAAAACTCGCAGTTCTCCAACAGGAAAATTGCGCTGTTTCAAAACCCTGAGCATCTCAATCCCCACCGCCCCCACACCAACTACACAAACATTATATTTTTTCATTTGTACAACTCCTTGATAAATTTTAGGTTTTTGCTGGAGGCACATTAGAAAATTTTTGGCACAGCTATTTCAAATAGTCTGCAAGGATTTACGAGGAGCGAAGGACGCTAATCCGATATAGGCTATCCGTAGCGAGGAAGTAAACCGTAGCAGACGGCAAAAATTTTCCGTGCCGGAAGCAAAAATCTAAAATTTCAAGTCTTACAAATTCTCTACTACCAAATCCCCAACTTCAGTCGTCGAATACCCCATCTTACCTGCGGCCAGGGATTTTATTTTTTTGGTTACCACCTTGATAACTGCATCTTCAATTCTCTTAGCGGCATCGACCTCACCTAAATTCCCTAACATCATTGAAAGCGCGCAAATCGCAGCCAGAGGATTAATTACATTCTTACCTGTATATTTAGGCGCACTCCCGCCAATAGGCTCAAACATAGATATACCATGAGGATTTATATTTCCGCCAGCAGCAATACCCATACCACCTTGAATCATCGCACCTAAATCAGTTATAATATCACCAAACATGTTATCGGTGACAATTACATCAAACCATTCGGGATTTTTAACCATCCACATACAAGTAGCATCCACATGCGCGTAGTCTGTTTGAATATCTGGATATTCCTTGGCCACCTCATCAAAAGTCCTCTGCCATAAATCCCAGGCATAGGTTAAAACATTGGTCTTTCCACAAAGAGTAACTTTTCTCTTTCTATTGCGAATCCTCGCATACTCAAAGGCATAGCGGATACACCGCTCAATCCCAACTCGGGTATTATAAGAAATCTGAATTGCTACTTCATCTTTTGTGCCTCTATCTTTAAACTCTCCCATTCCTTTATAAAGTCCTTCAGAATTCTCCCGCACAACTATAAAATCTATATCCTGAGGCTTCTTATCTTTCAAAGGACAGAAATCCGCATTATAAAGTCTTACTGGTCTAAGATTTATATATTGATCAAAAGAGAATCTTATTTTTAAAAGTATGCCCGTTTCAAGGATTCCGGGCTTGACGTCGGGGTGCCCCACTGCGCCCAAATAAATGGCAGAATATCTTCCTAACTCTTCAATATCTTTATCTTCCAAGGTCTTACCAGTTTTTAAATAACACTCGCCGCCGAAATCATAGATTTTGGCCTCGTATTTAAAATTAAATTTTTTACTTGCCGCCTCCAATACCTTTAATCCTTCACGGACTACTTCCGGACCAGTTCCGTCACCAGGAATAACCGCTATCTTATACATTTTTCTTTTCCTTTTTTTTAATATAATTCATCAGACCGCCTTCCTCAATGATCTCCTGAAGAAATGGTGAAAAGGCCTGAGTTTTATAAACCTCGCTTTTTGTATGATTCTTTATTATTCCGTTGTCTAAATCTATCTCCAGAGAATCTCCTTCGTCTATTTCATCTATTTCTGCCAATTCCAGAAATGGCAATCCTATATTTATGGCGTTCCTGAAGAATATACCGGCGAAACTTTTGGCAATGACTGCTGCTACGCCGCATCCTTTAATAGCAAGCGGGGCGTGCTCGCGTGAAGAACCGCAACCAAAATTCTTCCCGGCCACAATTATATCTCCGCGGTTAACTTTATGCACGAAATCGTGCCTGATGCTTTTAAATACGTGTAACCCAAGAATTTCGGCCTGCGTATGAACTAAGTGCTCGGCGGCAATAATATCGTCGGTATTTATATCATCGCCGAACTTATGGACTTTACCTTTAATAATCATCTTCTATCTATTGACTGCTGCTTCAATACTGTACCCATTTCCTGCACCTGCACTCCCGAGGGCAATTCGAACAAACTATCTTCAATAGTAGTATTAACCTGAATGTTCTTATAATAGATCTTCATTTTACCCATATCTACCTTTACAGGAAATTTGATATCTTTAGCAACCCAGACTTTATAGGTCCCCCCTTGCGGGTTGTTAATTTCATAGATATCACACAATCTTCCATCTACTATTTCTTCTCCAACATTCTTCTTATTGAATTCTTGACTGAAATCTGACGAAACAAATTGCTGTTTGGCCTGCGCAAGCGGCATAGACATAGCTGTATTCTGAGAAGGAAAATAGGTGTAGGCTTTTTCTCCGTTAGATAAATTAATCAGGCTTAAGCCCTGCTGGCCAGGCATATTTATCTCCATACGAACCTTATTACCTTTAATAAAGAATTTTCCTGCTGAACTGCCAACCTCAGAGTCTTCGGTTATTACCTCACATTGAAGAGAAGAAAATTTTTGGGTTTGAGCATATAAAGTTCGAACAGAAACTGCAATCCCGACAGCAACTAAACAAAGAATAAGTACTTTCCTTAACATATGCACTCCTCTTTATTGTGCTACTTCTGCTGGGTGAGTAATTCTCCCTTTAATCGCACTTGCTGCCGCTACAGCTGGACTGGATAAATAGACAAAAGATTTGGGGCTACCCATCCTGCCCACGAAATTTCTGTTAGTGGTAGCAAGACAAACCTCATTATCGGTCAAAACGCCCATATGGCCACCTAAACACGGACCGCACGTAGGCGTAGAAAATACACCGCCTGCTTTGACAAAGATTTCCGCTAATCCTTCTTTAACTGCTTCTAAATAAATTTTCTGAGTAGCCGGAAAAACTATTAATCTTAAGCCCGGTTTTATCTTGTTACCTTTTAAAATCTTAGCGGCACTTCTTAAATCCGAAATCCTTCCGTTAGTACAGGAACCAATGACTACCTGGTCTAACTTTATATCACCAAGATTGCTTGCCGGTTTTACGTTGCTGGGCAAATAGGGACACGCCACCAGCGGCTCCAAATCCGAAACATCCCAGTCGTAAATTTTTTCATACTTTGCATCTTTATCAGAATAATAATATTTTGCCTTTCGAGTCACAAGTTTCGAGCTTCGAGTAACATACTCTTTAGTAATCTCATCCGGCTCAATTATCCCTGCTCTGGCTCCAGCTTCTATCGCCATATTACACATCGCAAACCTATCATCCATACCTAATTGACTGATTATTGGACCACTAAATTCCATTACTCTATATAATGCGCCATCTACTCCAATTTTACCTATTGTATATAAAATCAAATCTTTGCCTCCTACCCATTTTTTTAATTTTCCGGTGTAAACAAATTTTAAAGACCGCGGCACTTTAAACCAGCATTTTCCGTCAATAAATGCCCGGCCTAAATCAGTTGAACCTACACCTGTAGCGTGGCAACTCAAGGCTCCATAAGTGCAGGTGTGCGAATCCGCGCCAATAACTAAATCTCCGGGTAAGACCAAACCTCTCTCAGGCAAAAGCGCATGTTCTATTCCCATATCTCCGACTTCAAAATAATTTTCAATCTTCTCAAACTTAGCAAAATCCGCCAAAATTTTGCATTGGTTTGCGCTTCTTAAATCTTTTGCCGGCGCAAAATGATCGGGCACAAGAACTATCTTTTTTCTATCAAATACTTCTTTAAAACCAGCCTTTGTAAATTCTTCTATGGCTATCGGCGCAGTAATATCATTGCCTAAGGCAATATCAACTCTTGCCTCAATAAATTCACCCGGCTGGATATCCTTTTTGTCAGTATGTGCGAGTAATATTTTCTCTGTGATTGTGTAACCCATCTTTAAAGAAGTTACAGATGTTACAAATGTTACCAGATGTTACTAGAAGTTGCACAAGTTCTATAAGTAACTTTTGTAATCTTTAGTAACCTCTGTAACCTTTGTAACATTATTATTCAAATTTCTTTACAATGAGAGTTGCGTTGTGTCCGCCGAAGCCTAAAGAGTTGGACATACAGACATTGACCTTGGCCTTGCGGCTAGCATTAGGCACATAATCTAGGTCGCATTCGGGGTCAGGGTAATCATAATTTATTGTAGGCGGGACAACGCCGTCTTTGATAGCCAAACAGCAGGCTATAAACTCTACACCACCCGCAGCTCCTAAGAGATGACCTGTCATTGATTTGGTAGAAGAAACCATTACCTTTTTGGCATGGCTACCTAAAACCGTTTTTATCGATAAAGTCTCAATTTTATCATTAAGCTTGGTAGATGTTCCGTGAGCATTGATATAATCTATATCTTCAGGGTTTAGGTGGCTATCTTTCAGCGCCTCGCTCATGGCTTGAGCTGCTCCCGCGCCATCCGGATCAGGTGCAGTGATATGGTAGGCATCGCAAGACATACCATAACCTACAATCTCTGCTATAATCAGCGCCTTTCTTTTTTTGGCATGTTCTAAAGTTTCTAGCACTACTAAACCACAACCCTCAGCCATGACAAAACCATCGCGCTGGAGGTCAAAGGGCCTACTTGCCTTTTCTGGCTCATCATTCCTAGTAGAAAGTGCTTTTAAAGCGCAAAATCCTCCTATGCCAGTAGGCACAATGCAGCTTTCTGTACCACCAGTAATCATTATATCGGCATCACCACGCTCTAAAATCTTAAAGGCATCACCAATAGCATGCGTTCCAGAAGCACAAGCAGTGGCTACACAGGAATTAGGTCCCTTTAAACCAAAAGTAATCGCTACCTGTCCTGCGGCTTCATTAACAATTAACATCGGGATAAGAAAGGGTGATAACCGGGAGGGTCCTTTTTCCAAAAAAACTTTGTGCTGCTCCTCTATAGTATATAAACCACCGATACCTGAACCAATTAAGACACCGCTGCGCTTTCTATCTTCTTTGTCCAAATCCAATCCTGCAGACTCAATTGCCTGCTTTGAGCAAGCAATAGCATACTGCACAAATTTCTCCATACGCTTGGTATCTTTGACGGAGATACCATATAAACTAGGATCAAAGCCTTTCACTTCACCGGCAATCCGTGAATCAAAACTCGAGGCATCAAAACTGGTAAGCAGTCCTATACCCGACTTACCCTCTTTCAAAGCCTGCCAAAAAGTTGGAATATCATTCCCTACCGGTGAAAGAACCCCTAAGCCTGTGACTACAACTCTATTTTCTATCATAATCT
>CAYOMI010000060.1:0-8457 GCA_964405005.1 uncultured Planctomycetales bacterium
TTGTTTGCTGGTCCAGATGCGATGTTTCATAGAATAAGCGCTCCTTTCCGGGGCATGGCCCCACGAGCCTTATTCTACCTTAATTCATGCTGTTTGTTAACTAGTGGCAGTATATATAAAAAATAATATGTTAGCTAAGATGTGTAACCTGATAAAGTTTTTCAGCGACCGCATAAAAATACCGGCATATCTATTATCCGGGTTGCTGGCGGTCCTTCTCCTGTTTTTTGCTTTGGACTGGTTCGTCTCTGTCCCTTTGCGCTCGGCAAAGATAGACAGGTATATTTTATTTTCAATGGCTGAGACCTCGCGTTTCTATTACGCTAAAACCGCAATGTATAATCCATTCGTATTCCTTAACCCAAATGCTAAGCCAATATACGCTTTAATTTCTGCTATTTTTCTCATTTTCTTACCCCTTGGCATAATTTCCCTTAAAATATTAAATTCGCTGCTTTCCGTAGGCACGATAGTTGCTTTGTATAAATTATCCAAGAAAATAGGATTAAGCGATTTTACGGCAACGTTAGCCGCAATGCTTACTTTAACGTTCCCTTTGTTTTTTCTGCTATCAATAGCGGCTCTATCAGAGCTCCTATTCTGTTTTTTCTTGGTAACTGCTTTCTATTTTTTGTATAGCAAGAGATATTTAGCTTCGGCTTTGTTGATTTCACTGGCTCCGCTCATTAGGCAGGAGGGAGGCATATATCTTGCTATCATAGGCTTTTTTTTATTAAAATTAAAGAAAGGGCGCTACCTATTAATTTTACTGATACCGGCAATTACCTGGGTTTTGCTAAACTCTATTTTGTTAAAACACTCTTTTATTTATTCTTTTCTTGTTTCTGTCGATTTACCCGGACCTACGGCTAAAAGCGATGTATTGTCTTGGGCCGAATGGCAATCCTTTCTGCCGCTAGTATTCCTTCACCCCTTATTCCTTTTGTTTCCCCTGGGGCTGGCGATAAATTTATTTAGAAAAGATTATTTACCCATTACCGCATCTTTAATCACGCATAGCCTCTTTCTTATAATAGCTGCCTTTGCCCTGTTTTTATTTATACAGAAGATATCCTATGATTTTCGTTATTTTCTCCCGCTGATTCCTTTTATGGCGCTCGTGTCAGCCGCATTATTCGAAAAGAATAATTTAAGCAATAAGGCAAGGTCTTTAGTACTGGCTGCGGCATTGGTTATTCTATCCGGGATACTTATCGAGAAAGTAAGATCCTTGCAGGCAAACCCTCGGGTTATAACTAACGCCTTAAGTCAGAAACAGGAAGAGTCAATTAAAGATGTTTCTCTTTGGCTGAACGGCTTCCTCGCAACAAATAATCTCCGCAGCATCTTTTATTCCGGGGATTTGACTACCGATAAAATAATAAGGCAAATAAAGTTTTATTTATCGCCAGGGATAATGATGTATCCGGTCAGGGACTTTACGGAAGTCTATGACCCGGTAACATTCAAAAAATTAGAAGATAAATTCCAAGATAACTCCAGGCCCGGCTTGATTTTGGTGCTAGATCCATTGAGAGAGAAGCCTTTGACTGAAGGGCCAAAAACAGAATTAATAAAGCATTTCCCAGCAATCCCTATTTATTTTTATAGAAAAAATTAAAGTTACCATTAATCGATTCCTTCTTTGAGGATACTAGGATTGTTTTTAACAATCAAAAATAGCAACCCGTTAGCAGATATGCTATAATTCTAACGGAATAAAAATCGATATTCAGCTTATTTTATAACACAATGGTTTATCTAGAGTTACTGCGTCCGTTTACATTAATCGCTCCGGTGGTGGGAGTCTTTTCAGGCGCAATAATTGCGTCTCGGGATATGCCGGGTATTTTAGTTTTGATCGGCGCTTTTTCTGCCGCAGTACTTAATGCCGCCTCCAATGTTACTAATCAGTATTTTGATCTAGAAATCGATAAGATAAATAAGCCCTTAAGGCCTTTGCCTTCTCGGAGAATACAAAATAAGAAAGCAGGAGCCTTTGCGCTTATCCTGTATTTTGTTTCATTGGCACTCTCCTGGCTGGTAAACCCCCGGTTTTTTTTGATAGTCTTAATAGCTGCAATTTTTACGTTTTTATATTCCGCGCCTCCTTTTAGAATTAAAAAGTATCCTTTTTTAAGCAGTGTATGTATAGCTTTACCCAGGGGGATGCTTTTGATTGTTGCCGGATGGAGTATAGTCAGTCCGGTATGGGTAATTGAGCCGTGGTTTATCGGGCTAATTTTTGCTTTATATCTTATGGGTGCCTCGGTAACGAAAGATTTTAGCGACATAAAAGGAGACAGGGAGTTTTCAATAAAAACATTACCGGTTCTTTATGGTCCTGAAAGATCAGCTAAGATTATCGCTCCGTTTTTTTATCTCCCTTTCATATTGATCCCCCTTGGCGTTATTAATAAAATAATCTTGCCCCAGTCCTTGCCCCTGGTTCTTTTGGGGCTTTGGGGTTTTTATACCGCTAAGTTAATCCTGTTAAGGCCGCAGGATTTAACTTTGGAGAAAAATCATATTTCCTGGAAGCACATGTATCTTATACTTATCGTAGGTCAGCTTGGTTTTGCCGCAGCTTATCTTATTAAAATATGAAGATTAATCCGGGTTTATTGAAATTAGACTTATTCTGCAAAGGCTTAAAGATAGACAACAGTTGTCAGCTGCGGCAGGATGGCCGTCCTGTCCTGCATATGCGGGGAGGGTTGGGCAGCGGTCTGGAGATAATTTTACCTAAAGGCCTGTATATAAATGTTCCCATAGAAGAGCATTTTGTAGCAGGAACACCATATTTGCTGCTAAAGAAAGACGGCGGGTATTTTCTTATGAAAGATAACACCGTAATCTGTAAGGTTAGGATACCCCCCCGCCCTAAATTCTATGATACCAAGACTTCTTCCGGCAAGCTTATGTCGCGCATAGGATTAATGCAGGGGACATATTTGGGCATATACCCTACGCGGGTTTGTGAATTTTGGTCAATGAGCCCGAGGATGAATTGTAAATTCTGTTCCGTAGGACTGAACGTAGGGAATACGGAGGAATACGAGAAAAGCGTAGAAGATGTTGTGGAAACAGTTAAGGCTGCCAGGAATGAAGAAAAAATCACCTTCGTGCACTTTAATACCGGTTTTTTGTACGGGGAAGAGCTGGGGATCCTGGAACCTTATATAAAAGCGGTAAAGAAAGAAACCGGGCTCTTGGTAGGGGTGCAATGTCCTCCTGCTCAGGCCCTATCTAAATATAATCATCTGAAAGAAATAGGGGTAGATCACCTTTCTTTTTGTCTGGAGATTTATGATCCGCAAAGATTTAAACAGGTATGCCCGGGGAAGGAGAAGTATTTGGGGCAAAAAGCATATTTAGAAACCGTAAAATACTGTATTGGAATATTCGGAAAAGGCAGGGTAGCAGGAGAACTGATTGCCGGGCTGGAAGATCAGCAGGGCACGATAGATGCCCTGGAGTATTTTGTAAAAGTAGGCGCGGTATCTACAATTTGCATCTTTAGGCCATGCCTGGGGACAGATTTGGAGAATATTCAGCCTCCCCAAACAGAAGAGATGATCCCTATTTTTAGAAGATTGTATGAATTGTGTATAATCAACGGGATCCCCATAGGGATAGCCCCGAATATAAAAGTAAGTTTAGTGCTTCTGCCGGAAGAAGGAAGGTATTTCCTGGAGAAATTAAACCTAAGATTGATCGCAGGAGAACGTAAGCTCTGGATGCTGAAACTTTTATACAGGTTATATTTCAAGGCAAAGATTTTGTTTAAACGGGTGAATTAAACAGACGGGTATCTTTTAAGAATAATAAAATAATGGGACAAACCTTAATTGTAGGAGCCGGGATTGCTGGGTTAACGATCGGCTATGAATTAGCTAAAAAAGGACAAAGGGTTATTGTTGCAGAAAAAGAGAGCCGCCCCGGCGGACTTGCCAAGAGCTTTAGGTATAACGGGTTTACCTTTGATATAGGCCCGCACAGATTTTACGCAAATAATGAAAGGACCCTGGAATTTATTAAACACATATTAGGTAGTGAGGCAGAGAGTTTTTCCAGGTATAGCGGAGTATATGTGTTAGGTAAATACCACAGCTGGCCTTTGCGTCCAGCTACTTTATTTAAGTTGCCACCCAAAGTGATGGTTAGGTCCGGGATAGATTTATTGTTTCAGAAATTAAAAAGAGCGGATGACCGGGATAACTTCGAAGACTATATATGCAATAGATACGGTTTTACGATTTATGAGTATTTCTTTAAAAAGTATACTGAAAAGTTTGTTGGTTTATCTCCGGAAGAGATGCATTCCGATTGGGCAAGGGTGAGCATAGATAAAGCTGTTATTGATAAGCGGATAGGCCTGAGAAGCCTTGCAGATGTTATTAAATCTTTAATTATGCCCCCCAAGATAAGCACGGAATTCCTGTATCCTAAAGACGGTATAGGGTTCTTTTGCGATAAGTTATCGGATAAAATCAGGCAGATGGACGGGGCTATTCTTGAGAATACCTCGGTAGACCGTATCAACTACAGCGAAGACAAAATAAACACCGTACAATGTAACGGCATTAGCTTTACTCCGGATGAGGTTGTCTGGACGGCCCCTATCGGCATTATCTGTAAATTAATGGATTTACCCTCGCCCCGCATCGATTATCTTTCCCTGGTGCTGTATAATATAGAGCTAGAGGGACCATCAGAGAATAAGTATCAATGGTGCTATTACGGCGATGACAGGATAGTGTTTAATAGGGTTAGCTATCCTTCGTTATTCAGTAAGAAGCTGGCTCCGGAAGGCAGGTCTAGTTTATGCGTCGAAGTAACATGTAGAGAGCATGATGATAAGTGGAATAATGCCGAGAGTTTGATCGATAGGGTGGTAGCGGATTTAAAAAAAGTAAAAATTATCGGACAAAACTCAGATATCGCCTCTGTCCATGTGGAACGCATTCCCAATGCCTATCCTATCTATAGGATGGGTTATCATAATGAAGTGAGTAGAGTTAAAGAAAGCCTTACTAAGTTCAAAAACCTGACTCTAGCAGGAAGGACAGGGTTGTTCTGGTATAACAATATGGATGATTCTATCGAGAATGGCCTGGTAGTGGCAGAGGATATTTTAAGATGATGAGGATCCCAAGGTTTGTGCCATCGTTAGATAGAGAAATGGCGGCGGGTATTCTTAAAAGCACGGCATCCCTTGCTTTGGATAAGAGTAAGGCAGGGAGCGGGGAATTTGAAAAAGAATTTGCACGATATATAGGAGTAAAAAACGCCATAACCGTCCCTTCCGGAAGAATGGGGCTCTTCCTGATCCTTAAGAACTTATTCCTAAAAGAGCAAGACGCAATCATCCTGCCTTCTTTTACTTATTGGGCTGTTCCCGGGGTAGTCTCTTTCCTGAAACTAAGCCCCACATTTGTAGATATTGATATACAAACATGCAATCTGGATGTTCGTTTAATCGAAAAGAGAGTTACTCAGAGCACAAAGGCTATTATTGCCACGCATCTCTATGGCATGCCTTGCGAAATGAATATCCTAACCGAGGTAGCCAGAAAACATAAATTATTAATTATAGAAGATTGCGCTCAGTCCTGCGGAGCCGAATACAAAGGTAAGAAAGTAGGTTCTATGGGAGAGGCCTCTTATTTCAGTTTCGGAGCTACCAAGAACCTATTTCTTTTAGGGGCAGGGATGGTAACTACTAATAACGATGAATTAGCCAATAGAATCAGGGCAGAGGTTGGCGGATACAGCCTTTTGGCTAGAAAAACCATATTAATAAAAACAATGGAAGCATTGGCGATGAGGGTGTCTACCGGCCCGTTTATTTTCTCAACCGTATTGTTCCCGTATCTCCTTTTATTTAATAGTATGGGGATGGATATCGTAGATAGAGTTTTTTCCGAAAGAGAGATTCCATTTAAGGAATTACCGAAGAGGTACCTTAAAATTATTCCCCGCCTCCTTCAGGATAATCTCGGGTCGAAACAATTAAGGCGCTTAGGAGAACTTAATGAAAAAAGAATAGAAAACGCCCGGTACCTCTTAGGGCTTTTAAAAGAAGTTAAAAATTTAATACTCCCCAGCGCTCCAGGACCGGGCACTAAAAACATATTTACCAATTTTCCCGTCAGAGTAGCGCATAGAGACTCTTTTATCAGGGCATTGTTAAGAAAAGGAGTGGATACTACCAGGGGGTTTATGAATAATTTTGGTTCGGATTGCCGTAATGGAGGAGAGCTCCAACGTACGGTGTTGCATCTTCCGATGCATTCTTCTTTAAGCAAAACACATCTTTTGTATATTTCTGAAGCAATAAAAGATACCATCTCTGGCTAATTCATGAAATCAAGCAATGTATTAAAGATTGGGTGGGGCAGTCTCCTGGCGCGCGCTTTTAACAGGAAGACCCCTCTTAATATCATGCTTTCGCTGACTAATCGATGCAATTCAGATTGTAGCTATTGCAATATCAATAACCGCAAACAAAGAGAATTAAGCACAAGGGAGGTATTCGATTTGATTGGCGAAGCGGCGGCGCTCGGCACGCAAAGGCTCGGTTTATGGGGAGGGGAGCCGCTCTTAAGAGAAGATTTGGGAGAAATTATTAACTACGCAAAAAGTAAGGGTTTTTTCGTTACGTTAGACTCCAACGGCCATTTGCTTAAAGATATGTTTGTGTCCCTGAAGAAATTAGATCATTTGATTCTGGCCTTGGACGGACCGGAAGAGATGCATGATTTAAACCGGGGCAAGGGCAGCTTTCAAAAGACAATAAATGCCATAAAATATGTTAAAGGAAAGATACCCGTATGGACCATTACGGTTTTGACAAAGCATAATTTAGAAGGCATAGATTTTGTCTTAAAAACTGCTCAAGAATACGGATTTTTGGCTACCTTTCAGGTCTTGCATCATAACGAGATATTAGGAAGAAATCTAGAATCTCTCCTGCCTCCCGCGGATCAGTATCGCAAGGCTATTGAGAAGCTTATTCTTAGAAAGAAAGGGAGAGCCCCCATAGCCTCTAGCTTAGCATATCTAAAACATATCTTAAATTGGCCGGACTATAAGAAGGTTATGCTTTCTTACAAAATAGATAATCTGCGATGCTGGGCAGGCAGGCTCTACTGTAATATAGATACGGATGGTTCGGTATTTCCTTGTTCATTGTTAGTAGGGAAGATGGGCGCTTTAAATTTTTTGGATACCGGTTTTAAAAAAGCATTTGAGCATATACAAGGCTTTGCTTGCAAGGCGTGCAGCGCCTCTTGTTTTACCGAATATAATTACCTGTATTCCCTTAATGCGGAAGTTATAATGAGCTGGATGAGGTCTATGCATATGACCCGGAGGGCGTTAATTGCAAGAGAATAAATTGTTAAGACAAACAGAGAGCGTCTGCCCTAAGTGCCTGAAAAGAATAAAGGCGCGGATTATGGATATAGCCGGCAAGGTTTATATGCATAAGGATTGCCCCCAGCACGGACAATTCCAAATATTGCTTTCCCAACACTCCGGATATTACCACAAGCTAGATGAGTTCTACTTTTCTTTGATAACCGAGAGTTTCCCGCAACGCGACTATATAGTGCATCTTACCAACCGCTGTAATCTGAGCTGCCCGATATGTTTAGCCGATTCAGGCATGCGCAATGCCCAGGATTACAGCGCAGAGGAATTGAAGATGTTTCTTAGGGGTAAGAGAAACTTTAAGATTGATCTTATGGGAGCGGAGCCCACGATGAGGGGGGATTTGGCTGAAATAATAAGCCTGATAAAAAAATCCGGAAATGTCGCAGCCCTGCATACAAACGGGATAAGAATTGCAGAGCTCTCTTACCTCCAGCAACTAAAGGATAGCGGATTAAACGAGGTGCATCTTCAATTCGATGGTTTTGACGATCGGATTTATCAAGAGATAAGGGGCCAGAGACTACTGGAGATAAAATTAAAGGCTATAGAGAATCTGGGGAAAGTGGGTATGCCTACCGATTTAAAAGTAACGATTGTCCGGGGCATTAATGAGGATCAGATGGTGAAGGTTCTCGAGTTTGGGATTAAGCATGATTTTATCAAAGAGATTTTCTTCCTGGGCTGTAGGTATTTAGGCAGGGCCAGAGGCTTACCCATGGAAAGATGCCTTATGCCCGATGAGCTGGTAGATCTTCTGGAGACTCAGACCCTGGGTAAGATATCCAGGGAGAATATATTTATGTTCCAGAAGCTCTATTTTAGCTTATTAGCAGCCTTCTCTATAAAAAAATGTTTTTATAATCAGCATTTTTTAATTAGCAGGGATAGAGAAGATTACATTACTGTGGATAAGATCTTTGATTTACGGATAATTCAGAATAAATTAGACAGATTTAATAAATTATATCTAAAAAACAAAAAGATCCGGTAAATTATATCTAGTTATATAATGTTTTA
>CAYOMI010000061.1:0-8387 GCA_964405005.1 uncultured Planctomycetales bacterium
CATCCGTACCATAAAGTATAGTTTTTTGTATATTCTTACTTAACTTTTTAAATGGCGTATCTAAATCAAAGTCCATCTTATATGAAAGTTCGCGCAGGAGCCAACGGTAATAAAGAATATAACCTCTACCGCCTCTCTTCCAAGGTTCTATGGCTCCTGCGTTTATAGACTTATTTTTATCAGGGATAACCAGGTCCGGGTCAAATTCGGGCTTGGTGCCTAGGCCATTGCACTCTGGACAGGCTCCATAAGGAGAATTAAAGGAAAAAATACGTGGCTCTATTTCTGGAATACTTATCCCGCATTTCGGGCAGGCATACTGCTCACTAAATACATAGTCCATAGTCGATAGTCCATAGTCGACAGTTTTATCTTTTCTGTGGTCTGTGGTCTGTGGTCTGTTGACTATAACAATGCCTTTACCTACCTTAAGCGCTGTTTCTACAGAATCGGTAAGCCTCTTTTTAATTTCTGGTTTTATAATAAGCCTATCTACCACCACCTCAATATTGTGAATCTTATACTTTGCAAGCCTAATCTTTATAGGCAATTCATAGATCTTTCCATCTACACGGCAACGCACAAATCCCGACTTCTGTATTGAGCTAAATATCTCTTTATATTCTCCTTTTCGACCGCGGACAACTGGCGCCAATATATGAACCGGGGACCCTTGAGGTAAACTCATTATTCTCTCAACGATTTCCTGAGAACTCTGTTTATCAATTAAACTTCCGCATTGATAACACCTTACTCTGCCGATGCGCGCAAAAAGAAGTCTCAGGTAATCATAAATCTCGGTCTGTGTCCCTACTGTAGAACGGGGATTTCCACCTGCGGTTCTTTGTTCAATAGCGATAGCTGGAGATAAACCCTCGATATATTCCACATCAGGTTTCTGTAACTGTTCTAAAAACTGGCGGGCATAACTGGAGAGACTCTCAACGAATCTGCGCTGGCCTTCGGCATAAATTGTATCAAATGCAAGGCTGGATTTTCCTGAACCAGAAAGGCCGGTAATAACGATAAGTTTATTGCGGGGAAGTTCTAAATTGATATTTTTAAGGTTGTGCTCTTTGGCACCTCTAATAATAATTTTATCTTCCATGGTGGTAGAATTATATCAAAAAAGAAAGCCCCTGTAAATTTAAAGATGAAGACATCTTACAGGGGCCTCTTTTCTCTTTAGATATTTACCTTTTTTTCTTTTTGCCGCCTCTTTTCATCTTGGCGCAGGAGACATCGCCTCGCTTATCAATGAAATAGAGGTATCCCTCTTTTCTCTTGATGCCGCATTTGGCTACCTTTTTAGGGCTGCCTCCTTTTTTCTTACCTCTGGCCATCTTGGCGCAGGAGACATCACCCTTTTTGTCAATGTAGTAAAGATAACCCTTTTGCCGCTTAATCCCCAACTTAATTAATTTCTGTGCCATATCCTATTTCACCTCCCCTCTTTTCAAAAGTTACAAAGGTTACTGTTAATATTTACGTAACCCCTGGTAACCTTACAATTATGTTCCTATTTTGACCGGCTCTAGAATCTGTCTTAAATTTGCTATTGCTGATAATACGGCTAAATAACTTGTTTTAGGATTATCGGGATGAATCACGTTTTCTGTGCGTGTAATTATCCTGCCTGCCTCAGATTCTATCTCTATCTCATGTATGTTTTGGGTTATATCTGGAGAGGCGATAATGCGCACCAATGTCTTTTCCGGACCAATTCCCGCTAAACTCAAAGTCGCAGCCACATTAATATTCTGAGGAAAAGCCCTTATGGCAGTTAAGGCATCTCCCTCAAAAAGCACTGTCTCTTGCGTAATATTATCTAGCCGCACCTTACTTTTTAACACATAAGGAACGCCCAAAAATGCCTGGGGTGGTTTTTTGGTTGTCAGAGTAACTTTTTTTATTTTAGCGCAAGTCGCTGCCTTTAATCCGTCTATACCGCATATTGCACCTGTTGGTATGAATATCCGCACATTCTTTTCTTGGGCTAAAACTCTTAATTCTTTATAATGCTCAACCAACCCACCTACGCTCATTATCATAATATCACGACCTGCCTTGATAGTTTTCTGAATAATATCAAAAGATGATTTGGCGCTAGCAGCCTCAATCACTAACTCTACCCGGTTTATTAAATCCTCTACATTTAAAGCCACTAATTTCTGATTATTAAATTTACTGGCTAACTTATAAGCCTTCTCAATCTCAATGTCATATAGGCCAACTAATTCGGCTCTATCTGAAAAATCAGAAGCGATGCTTTTAGCCAGAGAACTGCCAATTGCGCCACAACCCACAATTCCAATCTTCAATAATTTAGACATTTAAATTTACGTTTATCACCATATTGTCAATTAACCTCGTCTTACCAATCCATACTGCCAGGGCAATAAGGCATCTATTCTCTATTCGTTTAACTGGCTTGAGGTTTTTCGTATCTACAATTGCGATATAATCTATCTTGGCGGTTTTTTTCTTCATAATTAGCTGTTTCATCCTTTGGATAACCCTATTTGCATCACGCAATCCACTTTTGACTAAAAGCCCAGCCAGTCTTAATGATTTATTTAATATCAGCGCATCCTTTCTTTCTCTTGCATTAAGATAAGTATTACGGGAACTCATTGCTAAGCCATCCTTTTCTCGCACCGTAGGCATAACTTTTATCTTTACAGGCATATTCAAATCATCTACCATGCGTCTTATGATTATAGATTGCTGGGCATCCTTCTGTCCAAAATAGGCAATATCCGGCTGCACGATATTAAAAAGCTTAATAACCACAGTTACTACTCCCTGAAAATGTCCCTCACGCGATTTGCCGCAAAGGACATTACTTAAATCCTTAACTACGACATAAGTTTTAAAATCTTGTGGATACATATCTTTTGCCTGCGGATAGAAGATAAAATCCACTTTTTCTTTTCTACAAAGGCCAAGATCCCGACGCAAAGGTCTCGGATAGCGTCTAAAATCTTCCCTTGGCCCAAATTGTGTGGGATTAACAAATATACTTACTACTACAACATCGTTGTCTCGACGCGCTTTTCTCATAAGACTTAGATGCCCTTCATGTAGCGCTCCCATAGTAGGTACAAAACCTATTGTTTTTCTAGCGCGCCTTACCTGCTGAGAAATCTTCAACATCTGTTTTGGGCTACTAATTATCTTCATAGTAATTCTAATAATGGCTTAATCACAAATTCGCGCTTAAATACCCGGCGATGTGGAATTATCAAACTCCTTGTCTTTATAACCTTATCCGCGTAAAACAGAATATCCAAATCAATAGTCCTTGGACCAAAGCGAATGTGCTTTTTGGGACGGCCTAACTCTTGCTCTATTTTCTTAAGTTTTTTAAGGAGAATTAACGCAGGAAGATTAGTTGTGATTTTTAAGGCGGCATTTAAGAATTTAGGTTGATAACGAGGTCCACCTAACGGCTTTGTTTCAATTAATTTTGAAGTTTTAATAATTTTCGTTTCTTTCAACTTATTAATTTTCTTAATGGCTAACTCTATATTCTTCCTTCTATTACCTAAATTTGAACCTACTCCTAAATAACAGACCTGCATCAGAGAACTTTTCTTAATCTATCTACTGCTTCCTGGATTCTTTCTCTAGGAACAGTTAAAGCCATACGAATGTATCCTTCGCCGTATTTACCAAAGCCTACTCCCGGCGTAATTACAATATCCGCTTTTTCTAATAAAAGTCTCGCAAACTTTATAGAATTTATTTTCTGCGGAACTTTTGCCCAGACATAAAAAGTGGCTTTGGGTGGTTTTATCTGCCAGCCTAAGGAATTTAAACCATTTATAAGCACATCTCGTCTTTCCTGATAGATACTACATATATTCCGAATGTGGTCCTGCGGTCCTTCAAGGGCAGCAATACCTGCCAGTTGAATAGCGGTAAATATGCCTGAATCAATGTTTGATTTAACTTTAGCAAGCGCAGAAACTAATTCAGCATTTCCGCAAGCAAAGCCAATTCGCCAACCAGTCATACTGTAGGTCTTGGACAAAGAATGAAATTCTATACCCACTTCTCTTGCGCCATCAACCTCCAGGAAACTCGACGGCCTATACCCATCATAACTCATCTCAGAATACGCCAGATCCGAGATAATTATAATTTTATTTTTTTGCGCAAATTTAACTACCTGGCGATAAAAATCTTTTTCTGCTGTTGCAGAGGTAGGATTATTGGGATAATTTATAAAGATTAATTTTGCTTTTTTACAGATATTAGTCGGTATTTTTTCTAAATCCGGCAAAAATGCGTTTTTCTCAAGAAGCGGCATAAGATAGAGTCTGCCACCGGCAAGTATTGTACCGCCTTTATAAGGAGGGTAACAGGGGTCAGGAACCAATGCATAATCGTCTGCATTTAAAAAAGCTAAAGGAAAATGGGCAATCCCTTCTTTTGAGCCGATTAACGCTAAAATTTCATTATCCGGATTAAGCCCGACATTAAACCGTTTTCTGTACCAACCTGCGATTGCCTGACGCAAAGCAGACACACCTTGATCCAATGCGTAACGATGCGTGGAGGAATCCAGCGCTGCTTTATAGAGTGCCTCAATAATATGCCGCGGTGTAGGAATATCCGGATCGCCTACGCCCAGATCAATAATATCCTTCCCTTCTATTTCTGCTTCTCTTTTTGCTTTATCAATTTCTAAGAAAAGATAAGGTGGCAGTTTTTGTAATTTTTTTGATAATTTAAACATATCGTAATCCGTAAATCGTAATCCGTAAATCGTAATTTTTAAATTACCAATTACGAATTACCGATTACCAATTACCCTTTTAATACGTCCTGCATCGAATATAAACCTGCAGGTTTACCAAAAACCCATTTGGCGGCTTTTAAAGCGCCTAAGGCAAATAAATCCCGTGAGTGTGCTTGATGTTTTATTTCAATACGCTCAGAATTCCCACAGAATATAATTGTATGGTCACCTACAATATCACCTAGACGCACGGCATGAATGGGTATTTCTTTTCCAGTGCTATTTGCCAAAATCTGGCCGAATTTTTTGGCAGTTCCCGAAGGTGCATCCTTTTTGGCTTTATGGTGCGCCTCGACTATCTCAATACTATAATCCGGCCCTAATTTTTTAGCTATTTCTGGTAACATGCTAAATAAAACATTTACACCTACGGACATATTGGGAGAAAAAACGATGGGTACAACTTTAGAAACTTCCTCTATTTTCTTCAATTGGTTGTCATTAAGTCCAGTTGTTCCGATAACTGCGGCTTTTTTATATTTTGCCACGTAATCTAAGTTTGTTTCGGTGCCTTCTGGCGTGGTAAAATCCACAAATACATCCACTAAAAATAAACCATCGGCGTTTGAAGAAACCTTTATTTTACCTAATTCCTTGCCAATCTCAGGAATTCCTTTTCTTTCCAATGCCAAGGCAATTTCGAAATCCTTATCGTGGGAGGCTAATTCAAATATCCGCCTGCCCATCCTGCCACAGACACCAGCAACGCCCAGTTTAATCATCGTCTGCTCCTCTTACTTTAACAACCTATATTCTATTAGAATCTTTTTTAGTTTCTCCAGATTCTCCGGCGACATCGCACATAAAGGAAGCCTTAAATCCGGCTCACACATACCCAACAGCCCCATAGCAGTCTTAACAGGTATAGGGTTAGTCTCAATAAACATTGCTTTAATCAAAGGAAGTAACTTATAATGTATCTCTTGAGCCTTTTTGAGATTTCCTTTTCCAAATTCACTTACCAAGCCTGCAACATCGCCAGGCACAATGTTTGCCACGACTGAAATAACCCCTGTTCCGCCAATACTTAATATAGGTAGAGTCAGGTTATCGTCACCAGAAATTAAGTCAAACCTTGGTCCGCAAAGCGCTTTGATGCGCGACATCTGGTCTAAGTTTCCTGATGCCTCTTTAACTCCTACGATGTTTTTGCAATCTTTGGTTAATTTTGCAATTGTCTCTGGCTCGATATTCACGCCTGTACGTGAGGCAATGTTATAAAGGATAATTGGAATATCTACAGATTCGGCAATGGCTTTAAAATGCTCATATAGCCCTTTTTGCGTGGGACGGTTATAGTATGGAGAAACCTGTAAAGATGCGTCTGCGCCGGATTTTGCGGCATGTTGGGTGAGCATAATTGCCTCAGAAGTTGCATTTGAACCAGTGCCAGCAATAACCGGAATTCTTTTTTTGACCTGTTCAATGGTAATTTTGATTACCCGCTCATGCTCCTGGAAAGAAAGTGTTGCAGATTCACCGGTTGTGCCGCAAGGCACAATGCCGGAAGTTCCATTTTTAATCTGGAATTCAATTAAATCCCTGAATTTTTTCTCATCGACTTTGCCGTTTTTAAAGGGTGTAACAATTGCTACAATTGAACCTTTAAACATCTTCTCCTCCGTTTTCTATTTTAAGTAGGCCATCTGCCTTAATGCCTCTATACGTTTTTGTATCGGCGGATGAGTGGCAAATAAATCTGCAACTCTTCCTTCTCTAAAACCCATTGCGCTACCTTTGGGGTCAATAATACACAAATGCGCTGTTCCTTGATGGATTGAGCGCGTAGGTTCTGTATGGGCTTCAATCTTTTCTAAGGCGCTGGCTAAAGCTAAAGGATTACGTGTCAATTCTGCTCCCGAGGCATCAGCTAAGTATTCGCGCCGGCGCGAAACAAACATCGCCATTATCTGAGAAAGGATTGGAGCAAGTATTACAGCGATAAGCCAAATGACTAAAATTATTAATCCAGCATTACCTTGCTCTTGCCTACTACTACGCCTTTGCCGGTAAAAAAGATTGCGCCTGGCCCAATCCGACAAAAGAGCAATTGAACCTATTAATACCGCAATCATAAGCATAAGCCGTATATCAAAATTTTTTATGTGGCTCATCTCATGAGAAGCAACGCCTCCCAGCTCATCTCTATTTAATGCATCGAGTAGGCCTTTAGTAACTACTATTGAGGAATGCTGGGGGTCTCTTCCGGTAGCAAAGGCATTGGGGTCAGGGTCATCAATGATATATGTCTTAGGGAGAGGAATTCCGGCCGCAATGCTCATTTCTTCAACTACATTCTGCCATTGCCTTTGTCTAGAATCACTTAAATCTAATTCGCGTGCATGCGTAGATGACAACACAAGTTTATCTCCGTAATAATATCCGGAAATGCTCGAGATAAACCCAAACAAAAGCGCGATGGAAGTAAAAAGTGGTACCCTAAAACCTGCTCCATAATAATAATCCAAACCAAAACCAAGAAGAACAAAGAACAGAATAAATAAAACAACTAATACCCACGTATACTTTTGGTTTTTAGCAATCTGTTCATAAATATTCATCTTACTTCAGATTCAAATCTACTTTCGGAACCTCTTTCTCGCTTGTATCGGTAATTTCAAATAACTCCTGCGACTTAAAGCCGAACATTCCAGCAATTATATTTGTGGGAAATACTGCTAATGCTATATTAAATCTTGTAGCGATGTCATTATAAAACTGCCGCGCAAAACCGATACGGTTTTCTGTCGAAACCAACTCTTCCTGAAGCTTGGCTACATTTTCATTGGATTTTAAATTAGGATAATTTTCAACCAAAGCGAATAATTGGCGAAGTGCCCCGGTTAAAACATTCTCCTGCGTTGCCTTCTCAGCAATTCCTTGAGCAGCGATTGCTTTATTACGCGCCTCTATAACCTGGGTAAGCGTCTGCTGTTCAAACTTCATTATCCCTTTTACAGTTTCCACTAAATTCGGTATTAAATCATGTCTTCTTTTAAGTTGCACATCAATCTGCTTCCAGCCATTGATAACCTGATTTCTTAATGAAACTAGACTGTTGTAAGCCAGTATTATCCAAAGAATCGCTAACACTAAAATCCCCAATACTATCCATGAAATAATCATATTTACACCTCCTTGTTAATAAATAAATTCTCCTTTAAACACAAACTTAGCCATACCCTCAAGCCAGACATTTTTGAAATTATTGCCTGTTCTATCAAAATATACCTTTAGTATCTCACCACTTTTGGTATAGACATTTATCTTATCGTAATTGGTAATCGGTAATTGGTAATCGGTAATTAAAGCCGAGGCAACTGTACCAGTGCCACAGGCCAGCGTCTCATCCTCCACGCCTCTTTCATACGTTCTTACCTTTATAGAATTTCTGCTTAATACCTCTACAAAATCTACGTTAGTGCCAGCCGGAGCAAATTTTTTATGAAATCGGATTTGTCTACCGAGGTTAAAGACATCAATTTTGTCCAGACCTTCCACGAATATTACTGTGTGTGGAACACCGGTGTTAATAAAATTCACTTTTAATAGACGGCTATTAATTTTAATAGGTATATTT
>CAYOMI010000062.1:0-8280 GCA_964405005.1 uncultured Planctomycetales bacterium
TGACAACCACCAATACATCATTTTTAATAAGTTCTTTGACCATCTCGGTATGGCCGAAGTCATGCTGGATATTGGGATTATTACAACCTACCACACCGGCAACTCCCCGGATTCTCCCAGAAATAATACCATCATTTACTGGCCGCCAGGTAGCATGGTATCTGCCTCCGATTATCTTGGGGATGTTTTCCGCAGTAAATCCGGCAATTAAATCCATCTCTTCTTTAGGAATGCATACCCTGGATTGGTTCCTGTTCTCAAAATTCTCTACTGCCAAGCGGATTATCTCCTTGGCAATTCTTAAAGCGTGTTTTTCTTCAAACTCTACATGAATTACTCCCGGGAACTTTGCTTTAGGCGAAGTAGTCACGAGCTTTGTGTGAAAACAACTGGCAATCTCGGCTAAAGAGGGCATAATACATTGCACATCTACCATCATTAATTCCACTGCTCCTGTAATCAGGGCTAATTCCTGCTGCAGGAAATTTCCCGCCACCGGAATACCGTGGCGCATTAATATCTCATTGGCAGTGCAACACATCCCTGCTAAATTTATTCCCTTTGCGCCTTTTTTCTTAGCCAATTCCACCAATTCTTTATCCTGCGCTGCCTCTACCACCACATCAGAAAGCGTTGGCTCATGTCCATGCACAACCACATTTACGTAATTTTCTTTCAGGACACCTAAATTAACCTTTGCCCTTATAGGCATTGGAGAGCCGAATAAAATATCACTCAAATCAGTAGCAATCATTGAACCGCCCCAACCGTCAGAAAGAGAGGTTCTTAGCCCATGCATAATAATATTTTTATAATCATTATCCACGCCCATATGGGTGCGATGCATGCATTCTACAACCTCCTGGTCAATGCTACGGGGAGTTATCTTGTATTTTTTCCAGGTTTCCTGTGTTTTTAAAGGGGCGCGGGAAATAAAACGAAGGCCTCCAGAAAACTGGCCGAATTCATTTAAAGCCTTTACAGCAACCTCCCGCGCCACTTCTAAATCGGATTTACCGTCAAGTTTAATCTCATAAATAGAAGCTATTTGGCGCAGTTTTTCCGGGTCGCTTATTTTATAATCCTGGGCTTGGCCCTCAGAAGCCAAAAGTAAAGTATGCGCGATATCCCTTCCGTGGTCAGAATGCGCAGAGGCACCTGAGGCAATCATTCTTAATAAGTTTCTGGCTACAATTGTATCGCTACTTGCGCCGCAAACACCTTTTTGCGCGCCCTCTCCGAATGGATCAATCCTGCAAGGGCCCATATTGCAGATACGACAACAAATCCCCAATTGCCCAAAGCCACATTGAGGCTGTTGTGAATCATATCTATCCCAGGCAGTCTTTATACTTTCTTTTTCTGCTTCTTGTAACATCTTTTGCGAAGCAGGATCAACGGTTCTTTTTCCCGAATTCATCTTACCCTCCTAGACTTTGCCTCTTCTTTTTAATGTATCCGCATCGCTTACAGGCAAAACATCTTTTAAGATTCTTTCATCATAAACGGAAACCACATTGATTTCTTTGCGACAGAACTCTCCCTTGTAAGCAGAAGTAAAAGTTTCTTTTATCTTAAGAATTTCTTCTTTTGATAATGGTTTTATATTACACGGTCTTAAGGGTGTATTAATTTGAACTTCATTTGGTTTAATATAATTAGTTAAATAAATTAATTTATTAACATCGCCTTTATTTTTATCTATAAACATTATCTGCAAAGCTAACTTTCCCTGATAGCTCCTTCTGAATTCTTTTATACCTTCTAAAATGCTGGCGAATTCTATATCCTTGGCAGGATTATTGATTTCCTGTAAAGATTCCGGAGAATAGGCATCTAGTTTGGCTATCACAAAATCCGCTAAGGTTAATTCTTTTCTTACTTCTTCTTTATTTATTAAAGAAGAATTAGTCAAAACCGCTATTGGAACTTTACGAATTAACTTTATGGTTTTTATTGCCTGGCCTAAATTTTCTGCCAGAGTCGGTTCTCCTCTTCCAGAAAAGGTAATGTAATCTAAACCGACATTGGGCAGCGCTTCTAATTCTTCAATAACTTCTTCAACTGGAATATAAATCTTTCTTTCAATTGTGTGCATTTTGGTTGCGCCAAGCTGGCAATAAAGACAATCAAAATTACAGATTTTTTCTTCTTGTGAAAGCAAATCTATACCTAATGAACTTCCTAGTCTCCAAGAAGAAACAGGACCGTAAATATATTTATATTTGGGTTTCATTCTTATCGCCAACAAATTCTTTTATTTTGTTGACTATGCCCATAAACACTTCGGCGGATTTTGATTTCTCCTGAAAAGAAACAAAAGGGGTACCTTTATCAGCATATTCGACAAATTCTGGCTGAAAAGGTACTCTCCCCAAGAATGAAACTTTTAATTCTTCTGCTGCCTTTTCTCCGCCACCTCGTTTAAAAATATCTATTTCGCTTCCGCAATGGGGACAAGTAAATCCGCTCATATTTTCAATTATTCCAACAATCGGAATTTTTAATTCTTTAACAAATTGAACGCTTTTACGTGCATCTAAAACTGCTACATCCTGAGGAGTCGTAACAATAATTGCGCCGCTAACATTAGGGATTAACTGACAGGCACTTAACGGCTCATCGCCTGTCCCCGGAGGAGAATCTATAATGAGGTAATCAAGCTCTCCCCAATTTACGTCAGCCAAAAACTGCCTAATAACCGCTGTCTTCATCGGTCCGCGCCAGATAATCGGCTGGTCTGAATCATAACCTGTCAAAGCAAGACTAACTGCCTTAAGCCTATCTGATACCTCAACCGGTTGAATTCCAAATTCAAAACCATACAAAGAATGCTTCTCAATACCGAGCATCTTGGCAATGTTCGGGCCGTGAATATCAATATCCAAAATCCCAACATTTTTTCCGGATAGAGACAGAGCATAAGCAAGGTTTACCGCCACAGATGTTTTACCGACGCCGCCTTTTCCACTTATGACGATAAATGTATGTTTGATTTTCATCATTTTCTCTTTAACCCGCTTTTCCTGCTCAATCAATTCTTTTTCGTCAACATTGCGCATAATAACTCCTTCTATAACTGTAAAAGATAATCTGCAATTGCGCGATATAAAGTGCTTACCGCCAAGATTGAACAATGAAGATGCCCATCAGGGAGTTCTTTTAAATCTTCAAGTATTTTTCCTGCAGATATAGATAATGCTTCTTCGATAGTCTTTCCTTTTGCTAAACGCGATAACCTAGCGCCGCAGATTTTTGTAGATTGGCAACCTTGGGCATAATACTTAACATCGGTAATTCTATTATTTTCTATCACAAGATAAAACTCCATTTCATCTCCGCAAATACCTTTAAGATAAGCAGACGCTGTAGGGGCATTCATCCTGCCGAAATATTCATCCTCTTGGGATGCCTTAAGAATATTAGAAGTGAGATTTAATTTTTTAACCATATCAAACAAATACCTTAAACAACTTCCGGGGAATACCTACGGCAAGACTATCGCGCCTCATATCTGCATATTTTCTCGAATCTAAACAACCGAAGGAAATATTTATTTTTTCTTCCAGATATGTCTTGGCCGCAATATTACCGCAAAGCCCCATCATGCTATTTAAAGAAACCTCTACATTTTTCCCACTACGATTATTATAAACCTTAATTATGCGCATCATCTCTTGCGGTGCAACAAAAGACATCAACAAATCCGGTTCGCCATCGGTATTCAGCCCGATATGGCTAAAAGGTTTCTTAAAGTGGGGGATAGTTAATAACAGTGATTTTAAATTTCTATCGTTAATCTCGCACTTATCCTGACAACCATCCAAAAGCTGACTATCAAATTTTTTCCTCCAACCGAATACATATTGTGCACTATCGCAAGAAATACTTTCTTTGCTTAAGATAACCGGTTGCGTGATAGCCAAATTTAGCGCTTCGCAGAACCTGACATTTTTAGGCCGGGTTACGCCGTTCAGGTGAGGCTCTCTTTCATAAAATTTTACTTTTATCCATTGACTACTGAATTTCTCCGCAATTCTCCTATGCATCTTGTCCTCCCTTTGAAAGTTCTTTCTGCAACATATCCCAGATTTCCTGAATTTCATCCTTAACCAGAGTATTTCTATATTCCATTATAGTTTTACCTTCTACCATCGCCTCAACAACTGATTTATCAAATCCGATCTGTCCAATTAAAGAAATGCTGTTTTTGTTACAATATTTTGCAATTTTTTCTGACATTTCAGTATTCAGGTCGTATTTGTTTATTACAAGCTTTACAGGAACACCGAAATGTTTAGCTACATCTATAACCCTTATAGCATCGTGCAAGCCGGATAGAGTGGGTTCTGTCACTACTAAAGCGCAATCTATACCAGAAAGCGAGGCAATAACCGGACATCCTATACCTGGCGCTCCATCAATAATTACCCAATCGCAGTTATTCTGTTCCGCTAATTCTTTTGCCTGCTTTCTCACTAAAGAAACTAATTTACCTGAGTTCTCTTCGGCAATCCCAAGCTTTGCGTGCACCATAGGACCAAATCGGGTTTCGGAAATAAACCACTCGCCGGAAATATTCTCTTCCATTCTTATGGCGCTAACCGGACAAATATAGCTACAAAAAGCGCACCCTTCGCAGGAAATAGGGTCAACTACAAAATCCTGACTTATGGCATTAAAACGGCAGGCAACAATGCACTTTCCGCACTGCTGACAAATTTGTTTATCAATTATTGCAGTTTGGCCACTTTTAAATTCATGGCGTTCTTTAATCTCTGGTTGTAATAATAAATGTAAATCCGCAGCGTCCACATCACAATCAGCCATAACCTTATTTTTCGCTAAAGAAGCAAATGCCCCTGTAATTACGGTTTTGCCTGTGCCGCCTTTTCCGCTGATTACAACTATTTGTTTCATATGCACCCCAAAACTAAAAAATTATACCTTGCCTAACGCATCCTGGGCCGCTAATACAATCGGATACATTGTAGGTGCGCTTGTTAGATACGGATGAGTCGCCATCTGCAGTGTTTCCAATTCAGTCAGTGAAACCCTTTGCTGGATACCCATGCCGATTATATTAATTATTTCACCAGCTGATATGCCACCAGCAACCTGACCGCCCATTAATATGCCTGACTGTCGGGCAAAAATCAGCTTCACCTTTATTTTATTTGCGCCGGGCAAGCTTTTTGGATGTTTATCTACCCCCTCAGTATTTCCTACAATAATTTCAAACCCTTCCTTCTTAGCGCTTGTTTCCGTAAGCCCTGCTGAGCCTAAAACCAAGCCATCCACATAGGTTGAATAAATTGCGATTGTCCCTTTATTTTCGCGGACAACCTTCAACTGATAGAGGCTGGCGCCCGCAACTCTTGCTTCTGCGGTAGCGGTTGAAGCAAGCATAACCGTAGTGTCCCTGCGCGTATAAAAATCCCTCTTCCCCACGCAATCTCCAACCGCAAAAATATCAGGGTCAGAAGTGCGCATATATTCATCTACCCATATCCCTTTGCCCTTACCCAAGTCCAAACCCGCATCAGTTGCAAGTTTTGTATTAGGAACTACTCCTATCCCCAGAATAATGGCATCTATTTCCAATTCTTGACCGTTTTCGAATCGCACTTTTTCAACTTTCTCTTTACCTAAAATTTCTACGACCATTGTATTAAGAATAATTTTTACGCCTTTGTTTTTAAGCTTTTCTTCAACCAACAAAGAAAACTCTTCATCAAAAGAATTTGCCAATAGGCGGGGAAGGACTTCTGCTAAATATACATTAAGGCTCGGTACCTTTGAAATTTCGTCTGCAAATTCTATCCCGATAAAGCCTCCGCCGATTATCAGAACGTTTTTTGCCTTTTTTACTTCCTCAACGCAACGTTTAAGATAATCCATATCTTTGTATATAGGATATACGCCTTTTTTATCAATGCCGGGGATCTTCGGGATGACAGGCGAAGAACCTGTGGCTAAAATTAACTTCTCATAAATATATTCATTGGCTTTCTTTGTCTCTACGCTTTTACTCTCTCTATTAATCCTTATGGCTTCGTCAACTACTACTTCAATTTTGCTTTTTACCAGGCTGTCTGTGCCTAAAATATTGTCTTCTGGATTCTTTAAGCTGGCAAACATATAGGGAATACCGCAGGGGATACAGCCATTAGAAATATTCTTTATTACTAAAACATTCTTTTCCGGATAATATCTTCTCGCCGTAACAACGCTAACCATTCCAGCAGGACCGGCGCCAATGACAAGTATATCTATTTTTTTATTCATAGAATCTTCCCTTTAATTAAATTTTCTATTTCTGATTATATTAAAAAGTCGCTGAAATTCTTTTTTATATCCGGGGAATGCCTTAACCATTGGTTCGCCTTTAGAATAGGCGATGGCTATTTCTTTTTTAAATGGTATTCTCATCAACACCGGAATATCTTCCTGGTTGCAATACTCTTCAGTTTTACTATTTCCTAAATCCGAGCGATTGATAACTACGCCAAAAGGAATCTTTAACTTCCTCAAGACCTCAACCGCCAAAATCAGGTCATTCAAACCAAAAGGTGTGGGTTCGGTAACTAACACGCAAAAATCACTGTCCTTAACCGAAGTAACTACCGGACAAGATGTGCCTGGAGGAACATCAATAATTACGGTCTTTTTAGAATTAATGTGCTCTTTAACTTGCCTAATGAGGGGTGGAGACATGGCTTCGCCGATATTGAGTTTGCCATGGACAAACTTTATTTTTCCGCAATTACCTAATTCCACTATACCAATTTCTCTATTTACTTCTTTTATCGCCTTTTCTGTGCAAAGTGCGCTGCAGGCGCCGCAACCATGGCAAAGATGAGCGAATACCAAGGTACTGCCTTTTTTGCCGTTTTGAGATGGGAGTACGGCTATGGCATGATAGACACAAACCTGAGCGCATTTGCCGCAGTAATTACACCTTGATTCATCAATTTCTGGAACAGGTATGTAAGCTTTCTTCTGCTCTTTAATTACTGGTTTTAAAAAAATGTAGGCATTAGGCTCTTCAACGTCACAGTCAAGAAACTGTACATTGTGTAGAGATAAGGCCAAATTAACTGCAACTGTCGTCTTTCCTGTTCCACCTTTTCCGCTGGCAACTGAAATAATCATATTAATTGATGGTATGCTATTAAAACTTCCTGAAATCTACTGCTTGCCTTATTGATATTAAAATCTTTCTCTGTTAAATACCTCTCTATATCCAGTAAGGTGGTTTTACTTACCTCGTGTTTTCTTCCTTCGCTGGCATGAATTTTATCCATTAACGCCATCCCTTCGTTGGTAAAATCGCTTAAAACAAGCTTTCCCTCAAAGGAAAGCAGGCGGATTAGCTCATCAAGAACTTTATAGGGATTAAGTAAATGGTGGAAGGTATTTATTGAGAAAATGATATCAAAACTCTTGTCTTTAAAACTTAAATGTTCACCATTCTCAATACGAAAGTCTACGAGGTGGTCAAGCCCAAAATATTTTAGATTTAACCGCGCGAATTTCTGCTCTTGTTCAGAAATATCAAACGTCGTAAACTGGTACCCTTCTTTAGCCAAGGCGAGCGCAAAATGCCCCTTACCGGTTCCGGCTTCTAATATATCGCCATAAATGGGTTGGGCCTTTTCAATAATAAAGGCCCTCTCCTTATCTATATCGCAGCCGAAACTTTTATATAATGCCTTACGCTCTAAAAATCGCTTATGATTTTCTAAAACTTCGCTGTCCAATTTTCTTACTCCCGCACCATTCTTATCCCGCATTTAGGGCAATTCATCGAAGCACAGGGAGTTCCTGCCTGATGCACGACTTTAGTCCCGCAACTTGGGCAGATGCAATTTCCACCTGGCCCTGCGCCAGGACGATTACCACCCATTCTGCCTCTGCCTCCACCACGCCCCATACCTCTGCCTGCTCTCGGACCTGTTCCATCCCCAAATGGCATATCAATCACCTCCTAATCATGTTCTTTAAACATTTTGTCCTGCGTTGGATCATTTTTTCTAATCCATTCCATAAGCATTGCCGCGTGCTCTTTTTCCTCATTCATATTGTGCGCAAGAAGCTTTTTCAATGTTTCGTCATCGGTTGCGTCAATCCGTTCCTGATAAAAATCTATTGCTTCCAGTTCTTCTCTCAATGATTTTCTTGCTCTTTCTAAATCCACGTGCTTAGGGTCTAACTTTTCTATTGGCTCAAAAAATGGCATGCAAATCACCTCCCTGGTATTGATAATGCGCCATTAGG
>CAYOMI010000063.1:0-8206 GCA_964405005.1 uncultured Planctomycetales bacterium
GTTTTAAGGGTATAAGATTTGCTATGTTTCTACTTTTACCTTTGGGTATTTCTCTGGGCTGGGGCATGCAAAAAATATACTTTTATTTTAAAAACAAAGGAAAAAGATGGATATCTTTATCTGTTATAGTGTTGGTCGTAATTTTGAACTTCAGGTTTGTGGATTCTGCCAACTATACTGCAAGAATTATTTTTCCTTTTATGAATGATGCCTGGTATAAACTATTGACAGATTTGAAAGATAATACTGCTAAAGATGCGATTATTAATTCTTGGTGGGATTTTGGCGACTGGTTTAAGGTTATAGGAGGTCGAGCAGTTATTTTTGACGGACAGAGCCAAAATGAACCACAGGCATACTGGATGGCCAGGGTTTTGCTGGAGAACAAGGAAGAAGAGGCAATTAATATTTTACGCATGTTGAATAATGGAGGAAATAGCGCATTTGAAATTATTCATAAGCACCTTAAAGACCCTTTTAAATCTATTTTTCTGCTTGAGAAAGCAATTTCTACCAATTACAAAGAAGCAGAAGTTACTCTTTTGGAATTTCTGCCTGCAGAGACAGTAAAGGAAGTGCTGAAATTAATTTTTTATAAACCAAGCCGACCTGCCTATTTTATCGTTGACCCATCAATGATATATAAATTTTCCGCAATTTCTTATTTAGGAGGCTGGGATTTTTTGAAAGCATATCTGATTCAAAATTTAGATAAAAAGGATAAAAGCGATATAATAAATTATCTTGCAATATCGGGTAAGCCCAAACAAGAGATAGAGGTGCTTTACCAAGATTTAGTTTTAACCCCGAGAGCCAATTTAGATAATTGGGTTTCCCAAGGGCATAAATTTTACGGCGGATTAATAAATGGTGAGAAAAAAAATAATACAGTATTTTTTAATAACAGCGTTATTTATGAGCCAAAAGAAGAAAAACTCTATTTATATTCTTGTCAGGAGGCTAAATATAAGATACCCAAAAGCCTTTTTATTGCTGAAAACGATAAATTAAAAGAACTTGCCTATAATAATAGTGATTTGGATTTTTCCACCTTGATTCTGTCGGATGAGAAAAATTACAAGACAATTCTATTTGATCGTCAATTAGCCGACACTCTATTTGTGCGCCTCTATTTTTTAGATGGAAAAGGGCTTAAACATTTTAAACTTTTTAGGGAAGAAAAAGACCAAGAACAATATATAAAGGTTTTTGAAATCATCTGGGATTAAAATATGAATAAAGAAATTGAAGTCTCTGTGGTTTTGCCTTGTCTAAACGAAGAAGAAGGCATTAGTATCTGCATAAATAAAATCAAGGAGGTATTTAATAAAGAGAATATTAACGGAGAGATTATTGTTGCAGATAACGGCTCCAGCGACAACTCAAGAGAAATTGCTCAAAATTGCGGAGCAAAAGTAGTTTTGGAGCCGCAGAAGGGTTATGGAGCAGCTTATTTACGCGGCCTAAAAGAAACAAAAGGCAACTACATCATAATTGCAGATAGCGACAATACCTATGATTTTTATGATATGCCTAAATTCTTGCAAAAACTAAAAGAAGGATACGATTTTGTAATCGGCTCAAGATTTAAAGGAAAAATTTATAAGAGGGCAATGCCCTGGTTAAACCGCTATATTGGCAATCCTATTCTTTCGGGAATGTTTCGTGTATTTTTTCATACCCGAGTTTCAGATGCGCTTTGCGGTATGCGTGCGTTTACTATTGAGGCATATCAAAAGATGGGTCTGATGACTTTAGGTATGGAGTTTGCCACCGAGATGATAGTAGCGGCATTACAGAACAATCTTAAGATTTGCGAGATCCCTATAAACTATTATCCCCGTCGAGGCAAGTCTAAGTTAGAGCCATTAACTGATGCCTGGCGTTATATAAGGTTTATGTTGCTTTATTGTCCGCTCTGGTTATATTTTATACCTGGTTTGTTAGGTCTTATATTAGGTATAAGTATTTTGCTGCTTTTATTAAGAGGTCCATTTTTATTCTTAGGTCATTACTGGGATATCCATGTAATAATCTTTGCCAGTGTAACAAGCATTCTTTCTTATCAGGTTTTAAACCTGGGAATTTATGCCCATGCCTTTGCCATAAGAGAAGGACTCTTAAGATATGATAAATTTACGCTTTTTCTGCAGCGTCATTTTAATTTAGAAAAAGGTCTCCTGTTGGGCGCTATTTTATTTTTAGCGGGGTTTATCATAAATCTTCTTATTTTTATAGAGTGGTTTTCCAAGCATTTCGGTGCCTTATACAGAATCAGGGAATCTATTCTCGCAATGACCCTGCTTGTTATTGGCCTGCAGACAATATTCTCTTCGTTTTTCATCAGCCTTCTTTTCTTAAAGAAAAAATGAAAATAGCCTATATATATGATTTAATTTATCCTTACACTAAAGGAGGCGCGGAGAAACGCTTCTGGGAACTAGCAAAAAGATTAAGTGCAAAAGGGCACCTCGTTCATTTATTCGGTATGAAATTCTGGGATGGGGATGCCAGTTTTATCAAAGATGGAATTCAAATTCATGGTGTCTGTAAACCAAGCAAGTTTTATTTAAAGACCGGCTTAAGAAATGCGGCGCAGGTTATAAATTTTACTTTCTTGCTTGCGCCTGCCCTGTGGAAGGAAAAGTTCGATATTATAGACTGCAATGCTTTTCCTTACCTGCCTTTTTTTTCAGTAAAACTTTATTCTGTATTCAAGAAAGTTCCTCTTGCAGTAACCTGGCAGGAAGTCTGGGGTCCTTATTGGCATACCTCTTTTGGGTATTTCTTGGGTTTTATCGGTCGCTTAATTGAAATAATGGTTATCAAATTGTCAGATTATATAATTCCCCATGCTATAAGGGTCAAAAATAACTTGATTAGATACGGAGCGAAAGAAATAAATATAAGATTAATTACCGATGGAGTAGATACAGAGGCCATAGCGACTACCCCATTAAGTCTAGTTTTGTCTGATGTAATATTTGTCGGGAGATTTATAAAAGAAAAGAGAGTAGATTTAATAATTAGGTCTATTTTTTTGGTTAAAAAGGAATTACCGGATATAAAATGCCTGATTATAGGAGAGGGAAACCAAAAGCATAACCTCCTGCGTTTGGTAAAAGAACTTGGCCTTGAGGGAAATATTATATTTAAGGGTTTTGTAGAAGATCAAGAAGGAATATTTTCTTATTTAAAAGCTTCTAAGATTTTTGTTTTTCCTTCTGTAAGGGAGGGTTTTGGGATTGCGGCAATTGAGGCCATGGCCTGCGGCCTGCCGGTGATTACAGTTAATCATCCCATGAATGCTGCTGCTGAAATAGTCAAAGACGGGCAAACAGGTTTTATCTGTCAGTTAGATGAAAAAGATATTGCTGCAAAGATATTAAATCTTATTAAATATGCTGACTTAAGAAATAGTATGTCTAAACAGGCAGAGGAGTTTGCGCTTGGCTATGACTGGGATAGAATTGCCTGCGAAAATGAGGAATTTTACGAATACGTTCTTAACAAAGGTTAGGTTCTAAAATGAAGATATTGCAGACGCCCGGCCGCTTTTATCCCTATATAGGCGGAGTGGAAAATTATGTTTATTGTTTATCCAAGGAATTATTGAAACTTGGCCATGAGGTTAAAGTAGTTTGCGCTGACGAGCCAGAAATAGGAAGTGCAAATATTGAGGGAATAAATGTAACTCGCTTAAGATACATTGCTAAGATTGCAAATACAAATATAACCTTGTTTTTACCTGCAGCAATTTATAAAGAGAAATTTGATATCGTTCATACGCACCTGCCTACTCCCTGGAGTGCGGACTGGAGCGCGGTAATTTCTTTTATCAAAAATAAACCACTAATTCTTAATTATTATAATAACATCGTAGGCAAAGGAATATATGCTCCTGTGGCAGCTGCATATAATTCTAGTTTTTTATACCTTTTACTCAGGGTAGCAAAAAAAGTTATAATTAATAATAAAAAATATCTAGAATATGCCCCCATCCTTAGATGTTTTTCTAAGAAAATAGAAGTTGTGCCTATAGTTGTGGATACTCAAAGATTTAAGCCAGAGAAGAAATTTACTGAAAGTAAGTGCAAAAATATTTTCTTTCTATCATTACTTGACAAATTTCACCGTTATAAAGGATTAAATTATCTTATCCGGGCCTTAAGTATTGTAAAAGAAAAGATCCCTGATGTTAAGTTAATCGTGGGTGGAGAAGGAAGTCTCAAGTTTTACTATAAACAGTTAGCCAGTTATTTAAATTTGGAGAAATATATTAAGTTTGTGGGTTTTTTACCGGATAAAAAACTTGTAGATTACTATAATTTTTGCGATGTTTTTGTTTTACCTTCAGTATCTTCCCAGCAGGAGGGATTTGGTATTGTTCTCTTGGAGGCTATGGCCTGTGCAAAGCCAGTGGTGGCTACAGACATAACTGGTCCAGCAGAAAGGATAAAGGAAAGAGGAGCAGGTATTATTATAGAACCAAGAAATATCAATGCCCTGGCCACGGCTATTATAGAAATATTAAAGGATTCTGATTATGCCTTAGAAATGGGTATGAGAGCAAGGCGACTTATTGAAGAAGAATTTTCTTGGGACGCCTCTGCCCAAATAATAGAGAAGATATATTTAGAGGTATTGAGAATAAGATGAGAATTGCTATAGATGCATATTCACTGGCAGGTCAAACCACGGGAATAGGAGTCTATGTCTATAACATTGTTAAGCAATTAGAAAGAATAGATGAGGAAAACGAATATTTTTTATATACTCCCAGCGATATTCAATTACCTCTAAGTTTTAATCGCCGTTGGCATATCTGTATAACAAAAGGACTTTTTAACAAAAGTGGCACTTTCTGGAAACAGACTCAAGCCAAAAAGGAAATTTTAAGAAATAAAATTGAAATTTTCTGGGCCCCAAATGCTATCCTTCCTTTGGGTGTAAGCACTTCCATTAAAACAGTTTTAACTGTCAATGATTTAACCTGTATTTATTATCCTCATACCCTAAACTGGGATAACCGGATTATATTCCCCTTATTCTTTAAAAAATCGCTTAAGAAGGCAGACCGCATTATTGCCATTTCTGAAACCACAGCCAAGGGAATTAATAAGTTGGTTGGCGGTATAGACAAGAAACTAGACATAGTCTATTATGGCGGAGCAGGGGAGCAGTTCAGGCCCTCTGATAGAATGCAGGCAAGAGATTATATTTCTCTAAAATTTAAAACCTCTTCCAGATATATTTTAGCCGTAGTAACCATAGAACCAAGGAAGAATCTTGAGAATTTATTAAAGGCCTATGCTGAATTGCTAAAACATAATAAAGGATTTGATTATCAACTTTTAATTGTAGGTGGTAAAGGTTGGAAAAATTCGCATATCTATAGAACGTACAAAGAATTGAAATTTACAGAAGATAAAGTTAAGTTTGTGGGTTATGTGCCTTACGATAGCCAGGATATGGCAAAGTTATACTCAGGAGCAGCTGTCTTTGTGTTTCCCTCACTTTACGAAGGCTTCGGGCTTCCCTCTTTAGAAGCCATGGCCTGTGGAACTGGCGTGGTTGCTTCCGATATACCTGTGTTTAGAGAAATTTTAAGCGATGCCGCATTTTTTGTAAATCCTAATGATCCCGAAAGTATATCTACCGGGATTTATAAAATGTTAACAGATACAGACTTATCAGGTAATTTAATGCAAAAAGGTTTTGCAAGAGTAAAATTATTTTCTTGGGGAAAAGCAGCACAGGAGACTTTAAGAGTTTTTTCTAAGGCGCAGTAAATTTGTATTTGCTGTAATGAATAAATTGTGCTAAATTTTTGTATAGATATCGTATATAATATGGGGCGATAGTTCAGTTGGGAGAACGCTACATTCGCATTGTAGAGGTCGCGGGTTCAAATCCCGCTCGCTCCACTTTTTAAAATGAGAAAGTTGATTTTTAGTTTTATTATTGTTTTCTGTATTGGCGGTGTCATTGCTGCGCAGCCGCCATTAAAAGAAGCCCTTTATTACGAAAAATTAGATAATAAATTAGTGCAATGTCATCTTTGTCCGCGTAATTGTCCGATACCTGCGGGAAAACGAGGTTTTTGTCAGGTGCGCGAAAATCGCGACGGCACATTGTATACGTTATCTTATGCCAAACCTGTTGCTATGCATATTGATCCTATTGAGAAAAAACCTCTATTCCATTTTTTACCTTCAACCACTGCTTTTTCTCTCGCCACCGCAGGCTGCAACTTACAATGTAAATTCTGCCAGAACTGGGAAATTTCGCAGAGAAGGCCTGAAGAGGTAAATTATATTTATTTAGAACCCAAAGAGTTAATTGACAAAGTCAAGGCCTCAGGTTCTCCTACTGTTGCCTATACTTATTCTGAACCGACTATATTTTACGAATATATGCTGGAGACCGCAAAACTGGCAAAGGAACAGGGGATAAGAAATATTATGCATTCAAACGGGTATATCAATGAAAAACCTTTAAGAGAATTAGCCAAGTATTTGGATGCGGCAAATATTGATTTAAAAGGCTTCTCCGATGAATATTACCAAAAACTATGTTCTGGAACTCTGGAGCCAGTACTTAAAAGTTTAAAAATATTAAGAGAAGAGGGTGTTCATATTGAGATAACCACTTTGATTTTGCCGGGATTTAATGATGACGAAAATAATATCAGAAAGATGTGCCTCTGGATAAAAGAAAATTTAGGGCCGCAGACACCGCTGCATTTTTCTCGTTTTTTCCCGATGTATAAACTTTTGGCGTTGAATCCCACTCCTGTGCAAACTTTGGAGAAGGCAAGAAATATTGCTCTGGAGTGCGGCTTAAAATATGTCTATATAGGAAACGTGGCAGGGCATCCGGCAGAGAATACGTATTGTCCAAAGTGCAAAAAAATAGTTATTGAACGCCGGGGATATTTTATTTTGCAGAATAATATTGAAAATGGGAGGTGTAAGTTCTGTGGAGAGAAGATTGAAGGTGTCTGGAAGTAAATTCAAAAATCAAAATTCAAAAATCAAAATTCAAAAATCAAAATGTTTTGAAAAATTTTGCATTTTGATATGTATTTTTGCATTTTGCATTTTGCATTTTGCATTTATATGTTATGCACAGGACATAAAACAGCCAAATGCAGCGGGTGCATTCTATCCCGAAAATAAGACAGAATTAGTCAGGATGGTGGATAATTTAATAGAGAGTGCTAGCCCTGAACCGGTAAAAGAAGAAATTTTTGCTTTAATTTCACCTCATGCTGGATATGGTTATTCCGGAGGAACCGCTGCTTTTGGATATAAACTTGTAAAGTTCAAGCCGTATAAAACAGTAGTTATTATCGGCCCAAGTCATTATTATGGATTTAGTGGCATCTCGGTTTATCCAGAGGGAATTTTTCGCACACCATTGGGAGATTTACAGATAGATAAAGAATTTTCTCAGAAGTTGCTATATAGAGATAAAGAAATTTATTTTGAGCCGGCTGCCTTTGAAAAAGAACATTCCGTAGAAGTGCAATTGCCTTTTTTACAAAGGGCCTTGGCAGGTTTTCGCATCGTTCCTATTGTTATGGGTGATTGCTCGCTTTCAACCTGCCAAAATTTAGCCAAATTATTGAAAGAAGCCATTGGTAACCGCAAAGATATCTTGATTATTGTCTCAAGCGATATGTATCATGGATATGATTATGAGGAAGCGGATATAGTAGATAAACTTACTATTTCTTATTTAGAAAAAATGGATGCCGAAGGATTATATTATGGACTACGCCAAGGAAAGTTACAGATGTGCGGTGGTTTTCCTGCGGTTTCAGTGATTATTTTAGCCAAGGAATTAGGGCATAATAAATTAAAGGTTTTAAAACATACCAATTCTGCGGTTGCTACAGATAGAAAGATTAAAGGGATCTGGACAGTGGGTTATGTAAGCTGTGTCATAGATGCCGATGCATCGGCATCCCGAAGAGACGCTACACAGAGAGACTACATTCGGGACCAAAAAAAAGGAGAGAAAGGGATGTTAGATAAAGAAAAAAGGAAAAGATTATTGGAAATTGCGCGCAAGTCAATAGAGACATATTTAAAAACTGGCAAGAAATTAGAAATTACCGAACAGAATCCTATATTACTTAAAGAAATGGGAGCTTTTGTTACTTTGCGCGAACACGGTGATTTGCGCGGCTGTATTGGAA
>CAYOMI010000064.1:0-8154 GCA_964405005.1 uncultured Planctomycetales bacterium
CGAACCCACATATATAGCTTGGAAGGCTATTGTTCTACCATTGAACTACGCTCGCATACTAGCAAATAGCAAATATCTTATCATATACCATTTGCCATTTGCTCCGTGCCATTTGCTAAACTGGTGGGCAGGAGAGGATTCGAACCTCTGAAGCACAAGTGCAGCAGATTTCAAGTGTCCGCCACTACTACTTTGGCGGACAGTCGCCAACGCTTTATGACGACTGCCCTTAAGTTACCTTAAGGCTTGGACTATCTCATCACCTTAGCTCATCGCTTTAGGTGGTAGGCGCTTAGTCTCTGCACCTTCCCCGAAATTTCAGGGCTTGGCTCAAGGTTACCCTTAGCATAGCCAAGGGGTTCCCTGAATTCACCTACTTTTCCATCCTGCTTTTCAACAAGACGCTGCTTTTAGACAGTCTGCCCCCTTTGGCCACTTGGGTACCTGCCCATCTCAAAGAACTATTTTTATATTTTTCTATCCAACTTTTAATTAATTCCAATAATTTTTTATCATTGTATCGGATATGAATAAGCCCAAAAGGTAATTTTCTATCACTTGGATTAGAATTTCCAGTTCTAATATAAGGCTTGGTAAACTGATGTAATGGAATACCAGTAACTTCACCCCAATATTTCTTTATTGCTTCTAAGTTTTGATAGGGATAAGTATAGAGATAAACACGGAATCTATCGTCGCTAACACCGCATATCTCTCTCAAGAATTTTAGGAAAATCTGTACCATCTCAGGATTACTATTAGCAAAATCTACCGTGCTACCTTTTAATGTGCCCTCTGCCCAATATAACATAACGCCAGCGATTTTTAACTTTTCGTCACTAATTGACAAATTTGATTTTAATTCAAACTGTGGTTTTATTTTATAAAAATTGTATCCTGCTTCTGAGCGATCTCTACGACTGATATTATATTTTCTCATAATATTATATACGGACCAGAAAGAAATATTGAGATAATTAGCTATTTCTTCTACTGTATATTTCTTATCCCAATACAAAGAATCTATTAATTCTTTATTAACCATCTTTTCTGGAGCCGACGAAGGGAATTGAACCCCCAACCTAGTGTTTACAAAACACTTGCTCTACCATTGAGCTACGTCGGCATTAACTACATTTTTTTATTGCTTCGGGAATCTTAGCAATAATATCCGAGGCAATCATACTAAGTTGTGTCTTTTCTTTTGCTACCAAATCACCGGCTAAGCCGTGTAAATAAACAGCATACTTTGCGGCAGAGAAAGTATCTAAACCTTGCCCCAAAAACGCTGCAATCATCCCGGTTAAAACATCGCCGCTACCGGCAGTAGCCATTCCCGGATTACCAGTTTTATTCACGTATAAATTGCCTCGATAATCTGCCACTACAGTACCATGTCCTTTTAAAACTAAAACTATTTTATAATCTCTAGCAAATTTTTTAGCAATTTCTTCTCTCTTCCTCTGAATCTTATCTACGCTAACTCCTGAGAGTCTTGCCATTTCGCCTAAATGAGGAGTAAGTATTATATCTTTAACACTTTCTAAATGCCCAACCAGTGCATTAAGACCATCAGCATCAACAACCCTAGGCTTATCAGTTTTTGATATAACCTTACGGACTAATGCCTGAGTAGATTTGTTCTGTGTAAGTCCAGGCCCTACTACTAAAACATCAATTCCTTTTAAAAAATTCTTTATTTTCTTAAAGGCTGCTAAACTCAATGTTCTTTCCCGAGTTTCCGGTAATGGTAACGTCATCACCTCTTTGGGTTTTATTTTAATTATGGCATCGGTTAAACTTTCGGGAATTCCCAGCGTAACCAATCCTGCGCCTGACCGCATGGCTGCCTCAGAGCATAATATCGCAGCTCCTGAAAATTCAGCAGAGCCTGCTAAAATAAAAATATGACCAAAATCGCCTTTGTGTGCCTTAACCCTTCTGTGTAATAATTGCGCTGGCAACCGCATAGGTTTTTACATGAGAAATGGATATATGTACATCTATTCTTCTACCTTTGCCATTTAAAATCACACACCGAGGTTTTCCTTCTTTATCATTTAAAACCTGAACATCCTTCCAGTTTAGGTTACTATCACCCAAAGCCTTAAACACCGCTTCTTTGGCGGCAAATCTACCTGCTAAATGTTGATATAAACTCCCGCGCGTCTTGGCATTTTCTAATTCTTCTTTGGTAAAAACACGATTTAAAAATTCATCTCCCCATTTTTCTATTGCCTGACGAAGGCGTCTAACTTCTGTTATATCTACACCAGTTCCAATAATCATTCTAACCTATTAACATTCTCATTTCTTTTACTGCGCGTTCTAATCCTCCTAAAACCGCGCGACAGACTATAGAATAACCGATATTTAACTCTTCTATTCCTTTTATTTTAGCAATGCGCGAAACATTATAGTAATTTAAACCATGACCAGCAAAAACATGGAAACCTCCAGCCACCGCGTATCTAACCGTGCTTTCTAATTCTTTAAAATATCTATCCTGTTCTTTTTCATTTCGCGCCTCAGCATAACGGCCTGTATGTAACTCTATCATTCCTACGCCAATTTTTTTGGCTGCATCAATCTGAATTTTGTCCGGATCAATGAATAAACTAACCGCAATTCCATTTTTTTTTAATTTGTCGATAGCATCTTTTAATTTTCTAAAATTGGCTATTACATCTAAACCGCCTTCAGTGGTTAGCTCCTGCCTTCTTTCAGGTACAAGTGTTGCTTGGTCAGGTTTTAAATCACAGGCAATTCCCACGATATCCTTAGCCACTGACATCTCTAAATTTAGTTTTGTCTTGATAATTTTTTTTAAAATATGTAGGTCTCCTTCTTTAATATGTCTGCGGTCCTCTCTTAAATGCGCCACTATACTATCTGCACCAGAAGCCTCGCAGATTAAAGCTGCAAAAACTGGCTCGGGTTCAATCCCGTGCCTTACCTCTCTCAATGTAGCAACGTGGTCAATATTTACTCCCAATTTTGGCATATTAATAATTAAATCGGTTTATTTCGCCACGTACATAAAACCAGACGATGACCGCCAATATCAAAGAAATAAGTTTAAGCCAAGGATGAGATATAAACCAATGAATAATTTTATACTCTGTATTAACTTTTTGCTTTACCATGTTCTTTTTTAATCTTCATCATCTCTTTAACCTTCAGAAACATGTCTTCTCGACTCAAATCTCTATATAATTTACTCTGATAAACTAGAGATATATCTTGTCTCTCTTCAGAAACAATAATAATTATAGCATCTGTCTCTTCGCTTAAACCCAAGGCTGCCCTATGCCGAGTACCGAATATACGGCTTAAGTCCTGATTGGTAGTCAAGGGGAACAAACATCCACAAGCTGCAATACGGCCATGCTGGATAATCAGGCCACCGTCATGAAGAGGATTGTTAGGTATAAATATCGCCTGGATTAAGTCCGAAGATACGCGTGCATCAATAGTCACGCCGCTTTCTATGTAGGCTGTGAGCGGGTCATCTTTCTCAATGACAATTAGTGCGCCGATTCTTTCTTTAGATAAATTTTCTGTAGCCTTGGCTATCTCCTTTAACATATAATCTAATTCTTCTTCTCTTAAAGTTGTGCCAAAGAGATGACGCTGGCCTAACTGTGCTAATCCCTGTCTGATTTCAGGATGAAAAATGACTAACAGAGCAATAACGGATATACCGAATAATTTTGTCAGCAACCAGTTTAATATCTGGAAATTGAGTTTCTGAAATAGAAAAAAGGTAGCCAGAAGAATTATTATGCCGCGTAAAACCTGTATTACACGCCTGCCTTCAAAGAAAAGCATAATGTGATAAATCACAAACCAAAGTATAAGTATCTCAATTATCGGCTTGTAAATAGCAACCATATCTGATATGTTCATATATTATTTATGCTATCTAAGACCTTTAAGGCCTGTTTTACTTCTTTGACATCGTGGACCCTGACAATTTCAGCACCGTTCTTAACTGCCAAAACACAACTGGATACCGTGCCAAAAATTCTTTCTTGTGGCTCTACCTTTAAAATCTTGCCAATAAAGGACTTTCTTGATGTACCCACCAATATGGGGCGACCTAAAACTTTAAATTCGTTCAACTTTTTTAATATTTCTAAATTGTGCCCTAATGTCTTACCAAAGCCTATGCCAGGGTCAATGATAATCTTTTCTTTATCTACCCCCCCATTCAGAGCAAACTTTATAGCATTATCCAAATATTCAATTATTTCATCAATCAAAGACACATATACTGGACTATCCTGCATGGTGCGAGGAGTTCCTTTCATATGCATAATAACTACTGCTGCCTTATATCGAGCAACCACCTTAATCATTTTAGGGTTTCTTAATCCTGTAATATCATTTACTATAAGTGCACCATTATCCAATGCCTGTTGCGCCACCTCTGGTTTATAGGTATCAATACAAATTGGCACTTTAATTTTTTTGGCTAACTTCTTTATTACTGGAATAGTCCGTTTTAATTCCTCTTTTACAGAAACCGATTTTGTTCCAGGACGAGTTGATTCTCCTCCTACATCAATTATATCTGCCCCATCATTAACCATCTTCTCTACAAAACCTATTATAACGGGCAACGGGCAACGGGCAACGGGCAACGAATATAAACCATCTCCACTAAACGAATCCGGAGTAAGATTTACTATTCCCATAATATGGGTACGTTTACCTAGATTTAGCTTAAATCTACCTAAATCAAGTTTAAATTTATCTCTCTGATAATTTGTTAATGCGTCGGATAAATCACGCCTCAATCTACTTAATCCAAAAGGCTGAAGATTTAGTTTTCCATTCAAGCGGTTAAACTGGGCAAGATTTCCCATCAATAGACAATCTGTTTTTCTTGCCTTTCCCGTTAAAGCACCCCTGGTTACCGCTACATCGCCGCCCAAGGAAAGCATCTCTTGTTTTAAAATATTAGCAGTAATATTAGATATGGAGTTTATATGCAGCAAATGCAAAACCCCCTTAGGTAGCATAATTCTAATCCCATAGGGATCAACTTTAATCTCCTGCATTATTTTTTTTAACTCTTCAGGATTGGATGGCTTCAGTATACGAATCATCTAGACTAACTAGGCGAGGTCTTTCTTTTCTATTCCCAGCATCCGCTTTACTTCTTCTCCGTCAAGGACCTCTTTTTCTAAAAGGGCGTGGGTGAGATTCTTTAGTTTATCTTGATTCTGTTGTAACAGGGCCTTTGCCTTGGTATAAGCCTCATCAACTATTTTTTTTACTTCTTCATCAATGAGACGGGCAGTCTCTTCGCTGTAATTCTTTTCTTCCAGAATATCACGACCCAGAAATATTAGACCCTCCCTTCTTCCTAATGTAATATTGCCTAATTTATCAGACATACCGAACTGTGTAACCATGCGCCTGGCCATCTGAGTAGCCAGTTCTAAGTCGTTCTGCGCGCCGGTAGTAACCTCATTTAAATTTATTTCTTCAGAGGCGCGTCCACCTAACATCATGGAAATCTCCTGAACCAACTGAGCCTTTGTCCAGTAATGCCTGTCTTCAAGCGGAGGAGTAAAGGTATAACCACCCGCTAAACCACGCGGAATTATAGAAACTTTCTTCAAAGGATTCACCTCTGGCAAGAGTAATGAAAGTAGCGCATGACCTGACTCATGCAAGGCAGTAATTTCTTTTTCTTTTTTAGACATGATGTGGCTCTTTTTCTCTGGGCCCATCAGCACTCTTTCTATGGATTTCTCAAAATCAATCATTTCTATGGCATCTTTATTATGCCTGGCTGCCAACAATGCCGCTTCATTACAAAGATTAGCTATGTCTGCACCAGAGAAACCCGGTGTCTGACTGGCAAGTGATTTTAAATCTACATTGGGTACAAGTTTAAGTTTACGGGTATGGACTTTAAGAATCTCTTCCCTCCCTTTGATATCCGGTAGATTTACAATTATATGGCGGTCAAATCTTCCTGGACGTAAAATTGCGGGATCTAAGGTATCTGGTCGGTTAGTTGCAGCGATAAGAATCAAACCCTGTTGTGTATCAAAACCATCCATCTCAACCAAGAGCGCGTTTAAGGTCTGTTCCCGTTCGTCGTGTCCACCACCAATACCCGCAAAACGCAATCTTCCTACAGCATCTATTTCATCGATAAAGATAATTGCACCTTTTCCTGATGCCTTGGAAGCCCGCCTTCCTTGTTCAAACAAATCCCTTACTCGGCTTGCACCTACACCGACAAACATCTCTACAAAATCTGAACCGGAAATACTAAAAAAAGGCACTCCTGCTTCACCGGCGACTGCGCGAGCAATTAATGTTTTTCCGCAGCCCGGCGGACCTACTAATAAAACTCCCTTGGGGATTTTACCGCCTAATCTCTGAAATTTTTTGGGGTCTTTTAAAAATTCTATTACCTCTTTTAATTCTTCTTTAGCCTCATCCACACCCGCAACATCATTAAAGGTTGCCCTCTCACTCTCTGTTTCACTATGTATCTTAGGCCGCACTTTGCCAAAGGTAAGAATCCTATTTCCTAACTGCTCTCCTCGGTTAGCCATCCATAACCAGAAAAGTATCAATAATAATATAGGCCCGAGATTAAAGAGTAGGGCGGTCAAAAAAGTGCGTGGTGGCTTAACTTCGAAATGCTTTAGATTCTGACGCATCAAATTAAGTAGTTCAGGGTCGTTCTCGGGTATGTTGACAAAGAACCTGGAATTATCGTCAAAATCACCTTGCAATATAGTTTCAGTCTTGGTTACCGATTTAATCCTTTGGGGTGAATCTTTGAGGATACTATAGAATTCACTGTAGGGTATCTCCCGGGGCACTCCCGTAAGGGGGATATTCAGGGAACTAATTAACATGTAAAGAATAATTATCGCAAATATCCAGCCAAAAGAGAAACGCTTAAGTAGGTTATTCTTCTTATATTTAGGAACTTTATGGTTTGCCATCGAAACTTCCTTTTTTATTTTTTAAAATATAATAAGACATTTTATTATATATTTAAATCCTAATAAAATCAAGAATTTATTAAAATTTTGCTCTGCGGTAAAAAAGGAGGGATTTCTTCTTTTTTATCACCGAGACGCCCTGAGGTAGGTCAACAATGGAGTTTACAGGACGGTTAATAACCAACTCTTCTATTTCCCTTATATGCTGGAAAGTAATACGGCGCATATCGCCTTTTATTTTAGCAACGGCCATACGTAAAAGTAACCTTTGTATTGCTGGATGTAGCCTCAAAAATTTCTTTAGATTGATTCTGGAACCCAGACGTTTTAAGGCGACAGTTGCCTGCCTGCTTAAATAATCATAGTCATAAGCTACTACCTCGGCCATATTACTTAGGATCTTTGTAATATTTCTATTGTAATTCTTCTCCAACAAAGGCAATAATTTATGCCTGATTCTATTTCTGAAATACACATCCTCTAGATTGGTCTTATCGATTAGCGATTTTATGTTTCTTCTCTTCAGGAACGCCTCTATCTCTTTTCTTCTCACGCCTATCAATGGCCGAATAATCTTGAATCCTGCGATATCTCTTTTAGGTAATATTGCAGATAGTCCGTATAACCCTGTCCCTCTTAAAATGCGCATCAAGACAGTCTCTGACTGGTCATCTTGGGTGTGGCCCAGTGCGATTTTTTTAGCTTTTATTCTTCTGGCAACTTTAAAGAAAAAATTTAAGCGTGCATTCCTGGCAACTTCTTCAAGTGAGCCCTTTTTAGCCAACTCTTTTACATTGATTTTTGCAAAAGTTGCAGCAATCTTTAATTTCTGAGCCAATTTCTTTACAAATTCAGCGTCTTTAGAGGAATCCTTTCTTAACATATGGTCTAAATGCGCAATATGTAAAGTACACCTAAATTCTTTCTTGAGGGTATTTAATAGATAGAGTAGGGCTACTGAGTCCGGTCCTCCTGATACACCAACCACCACTTTATCATTGGTAGAAAGGAGACTAAATTTATTTATTGTATTTTTTACTTTATCAATAATCATAAACTATTTCAAATTTTGGAAATTTTATTTTATGCTAGCCCCTGAAGAGAAAAAAGAAGAAAAGCGCTATTGCGAATATCAAAATAAAAATATAGTATCCCAATAGCTCATGTAAGG
>CAYOMI010000065.1:0-8061 GCA_964405005.1 uncultured Planctomycetales bacterium
TTATCAAACTTATTAATTCATCGGTTACGCGGCTGGGATATAAATAAAGCAATCTTATCCACTGAATATTACTTGCTTTTTCCGTAATCTTTTTTAAAAGTTCGGGTAATTTTATGTTTCTATACAAATCTAAACCATAACCGGTTATGTCCTGGCCAATAATATTGAGTTCTGATATTTTATTTTGATTAAATGTCTCTACTTTCTTAATTACAGAATCAAAATCAAGACTAGTAAACTTCCCTTTTATCTTAGGAATAATGCAATAACTACAATGATTTATGCATCCTTCACAAATCTTAAGATACGCGTAATGCGCGGGGGTGAGCGAAAAATTACGCTGGTTGTGATTCAAGGAAATCTTGCCGACAAAGGCATCAACTTCAGGAAGTTCCTCTAGCAACTTGTCTGTATAACGCTGGGGTAGACATCCATAGACTATTATTTTTTTAAGCTTACCTTTTCTTTTTAAATCAATTAAATCTAATATAGCGTCAATCGATTCAACTTTGGCATCTTCTATAAAAACGCAGGTATTAACAACCGCTATATCTGATTTAATTATATCTACAATAGGGTAACCTTTTAGATTAAGCCTACCGAGAATAGTTTCTGAATCGACGAGGTTACGGGGACAGCCAAGACTCAATATCCCAACTTTACACTTCATCGTAAAACTTCCAAACCTTTATCCTTGGTAATTAATACATTCTTGAGGGGTTGGCCAATTCTGCCTAAAGGTGGGAGAGGTTTACCATTTAATTCTAGTTCTATAGCTCCGGCATTACCCAAAGAGAGCTCTATCTTTTCTTTTGCCTGCCAGTTTTCAGATTTACCTTTCTTTAATACCGTGTGAAAAACAACGCGGCCATCAACCTTTAAGTCCACCCAACAATCCTCTTTGGCACGCATGCCTAATCTTATAATAGTTAAGATTTCCTTTTTAGGTGCTGTGGCAGGGGTTTGCTCTTTAGGTATGGTAACTACCTTGGCGGGTTGTGCTTTCTGTAATTTAGTAGATTCAACCCTTTTGGTTTGAATTTTACGATGAGAAGAAATAAACTTACCTAAAATAAATACACCAATCAAGAAAAATACAACAGGGATAATTAGAAATACAAATTTAAATTTTATTACTGGTTTAAAAGAACTTAATTTTAAAGAAGGAGTTTTTACAAGCGGTGGTAGCTCTTCTTCAACATCCGAAGATACTCTAACTGTGGTCTGTGGCTGTGGCTCCTGATAATTCTTAATATAATCTTTAGGGTCTACGCCTAAGCATTTACAATAAATTTTTAGAAACCCTTTTATATACACGGGATTAAGACCTATAAAGCTGTCTTCCTCTATAGCCCTCAAAATATTAAGGTGAATTTTGGTCTTTTTGTGTACCTCTTCAAGGGTTAATCCCTTTTGTAAACGTAAATTCTTAAGTTTTGCGCCTGTTGATTCCATTAATACTCTTCTTTCTTTAAGTTAAATCTTTTTGCAACCAATCTTGCCTATCCACTAATATCTTTCGAGGCCTGCTACCTTCAAATGGACCAATGAGACCTTCTTGCTCCATCATGTCGATAATACGGGCAGCGCGTGTATATCCTAAGCGCAGCCGTCTTTGCAGTATCGAAACCGACGCCTGATTACTCTCCATAACTATCTTAACTGCTTCATCGTAGATCTCATCTTTCTGGCCATCTGTTTTAACGGTTCTTGCCTGTTCCTTTAAAATATCTTCATCATAGATGGGTTCGGCTTGCGATTTGATAAAATCTACCACCTTTTCGATCTCTTTATCTGTGACAAGCGTTCCCTGAATACGAATTAATTTTTCTTCCCCCGGTCTTAAAAAAAGCATATCCCCTTTTCCTAAAAGTTTATCCGCGCCATTCATATCCAGGACAGTGCGTGAATCAACTTTGGAAGCCACCTTGAAAGATATACGCGCAGGAAGATTCGCCTTAATTACGCCAGTAATTACATCTACAGAGGGCCTCTGGGTTGCCAATATCAAATGTATTCCTACCGCACGAGAAAGCTGAGCCAGACGAGTAACCGCATTTTCAATCTTATCAGCAACAACCACCATCAGATCCGCAAACTCATCAATAATAACCACAATATAAGGAATTTTCTCCTGTCTCTCATTATACGCCTCAATATTCCTTGCACCTGCTTTAGCTAAAAGGTGATAACGCTCTTCCATCTCATTTACTACCCAGTTAAGCGCAATTGAGGCCTTCTTGGCATCAGTAACTACAGGACATAAAAGATGGGGCAGGCCATTAAAAGGTGCTAGTTCCACCATTTTAGGGTCAATCATAAGAAATTTAAGTTCCAGGGGCGTAAGTCTAAAGATTAAAGATGAAATTAAAGAGTTAACACATACTGTTTTTCCTGAACCGGTTGTTCCAGCAATCAGAAGATGAGGCATTTCATCTAAATCTGCAATTATAGGAACACCGGCAATATCCTTACCTAAGGCCAGAGTTAATTTTGAAGGCGATTCACGAAACTCTTTTGAAGCAAGGACTTCTTTCAAATAAACAAAAGTGCTCTGGGTATTAGGAACTTCCACACCAACCCTGCCTTTTCCTGGTATAGGAGCGATAATCCTTACTGACTGAGCCTTCATGGTTAAAGCAATGTCATCGCTTAAAGCCACAATGCGATTCAATTTTACGCCACTTGCAGGCTCAAGTTCATAACGGGTAATTACTGGGCCACGTTCAATATCCGTAACCTTAGCAGAAATCCCAAAATCTTCTAAGGTATCTTCTAAAATACGGGCATTGGTCGCTAGGTCCTCCTTGATTTGCCTTGCCTCAAGCGGGGGTGGTGAATCTAATAAATCTAAAGAAGGTAAATGATAATCTCCTATCTTGAATTCTTTGGGTTTAATCTTTGGCTCAGAAACCAGTTCTGGTTTAAGAGTCCTTATTTGAATCTTTGGCTTTAATGGTAAAACATCTAAAACAGCTTCCTTTTTATCGCTAACAGGCGGCTTTTGAGAAGAAACAGTTTTAACTTTTATGACAAAGGGTTTTCCTTTCTTCATATGCCTAAAGATGCCAAAAGCAGGTCTCATTTTATTTATTATATTCAGCAATAAAGAAGAAATCAGAATCTCAGTAACTAATGCCAGGGATAGAATAATGAGCGTCACAAAAATAATAAAAGCCCCCAAGCGGTTAAAATACGCGGTAACAAAATTGGCTATACCAGAGCCTAATAATCCTGAGGCATAAAATCGTAAATAATCATTTCTTAAACTAAACATTCCTATAAGAGAACTTAGAGATAAGAGTAAAACCATAAACCCGAGAATTCGAGGTATGCTTAAATAGGGAGTCTGCTGACGAAAGAATTTTATTCCTAATAATAAGACAAACACAGGAATAATAAAGCTCATTGGTCTGCCAAATAAAAATACGATTATTCCGCCTAAATAGGCACCAAAAACACCCAAGAGATTCTTAGGAGGGATATTGGGATGGGAAGTATAAAAACTTAAATCCAAACGGTCAAACCTAATCAGGCTGCCTAAAATAATAAGCCCAATAGCAATCAGAATTATGCCCTTAACCTCATTTAATCTTCTTTCTCTCACCTTTAACTATTTTCTTTATTATTATCGCTATCTTTGATATCTTTTTCTACCTGTTTCTTACTTAAATTGATTCTACCCAATTCATCTATGCCTATAACTTTGACTTTAATCTCATCGCCAACCTTAATTACTTCATTAATATCTTTGACAAAATAGTCAGCCAGTTCAGAGATGTGTACTAAACCCTCTTTGTTTGGCCCAATTTCACAGAAGGCACCAAATGGCATAACCCGCTTTACTTTACCTATATAAATATTACCTACCTGGACTTCTTCGGCTATCGCCTTAATCATCTCAATTGCCTCTTTGGATTTGGTAGCATCAGTTGAACCTACTAAAACATTCCCATCTTCCTGAATATCAATGGTCACGCCAGTCTGGCTAATAATCTTCTTTATTGTCTTTCCGCCTGGACCAATAAGTTCACCTATCTTCTCGGGGTTCACCTTGATTATCTCTATGCGCGGTGCATAAGAAGATAATTCCTGACGGGGCCCAGCCAAGGCAATATTCATCTTATCCAAAACCATTAATCTTGCATCCTTTGCCTGATTAAGACATTGTTTTAATAATCCCAAATCAATACCATCTATCTTCAGATCTAGTTGTACAGTAGTAATTCCGCTTTTGGTACCTGCGACTTTAAAATCCATATCTCCAAAATGGTCCTCAACGCCTGCAATATCAGTTAGTATAGCAGTTTTGTTATCTTCTTTAATTAAACCCAAAGCAATACCTGCCACTGCATCTTTTATGGGAACCCCTGCATCCATTAAAGAAAGGGTTGCAGCACATACAGTAGCCATACTCGAGGAACCATTGGATTCTAAAATTTCCGAAACTACCCTTATGGCATAGGGAAATTTTTCTTTAGGGGGCATTACTGCCAGAAGCGCCCTTTCTGCCAAAGCACCATGACCAATTTCACGCCTGCCTGGACCGCGCACAGGAGCAATTTCTCCTACACTAAAAGGTGGGAAACTATAGTGCAACATAAAGGATTTGTATTTCTCGCCTTCCAGTGCCTCAATGAGCTGCTCATCCTCACCTGTGCCTAAAGTAGTTACAGCCAAACTCTGTGTTTGGCCGCGGGTAAAAAGGCTTGAGCCATGCGTACGGGGCAACACAGATACCTCGCAGGTAATCGGTCGGATATCTTTAAATCCTCTGTCATCCACCCGCCTGTTTTCCTTTAAGATTTTATTTCTTACCTTTTCTCTCTCTATCTCTATTAAAGCAATCTTCACATCCGCTGCCAGATATCCCTCAGGAGCAAGTTTCTCTTGTAAATCTTTAGATAATAATGCAACCGCTTCTTCACGTTCCTCTTTCCCGTTTAATTTATATATTTCATTTAATCTATCGCTTGAGAATTCTTCGATTTTTGCCTTCAGCACAGGGTCTATTTTTTTGTATTTGACCTCTGCCTTTGGCCTCGCAGATTCTCTGGCAAATTCTTGTTGAAGATCCAATATTCCTTTAAGGTTATCAAAGCCAAATTTAACTGCTTCAAGATAATCCTCTTCGGATATCTCCTTAGCCTTGGCTTCTAACATAATTATACCTTTGTCATTTGCTGACACCACCACATCCAAATCAGACTTTTCTAATTCTGCGTAGGTAGGATTAAGGATGAATTCATTATTTATTCTTCCTACGCGGCAACACGCCAACGGTCCGTTAAATGGTATATCGGATATCAATAGAGCTGCTGAGGTGCCGATAACAGCCAATATATCAGGGTCATTTTCTCCATCGCTGGATAATACAATGGCCATAATCTGAATTTCATTTAATAATCCTTTAGGAAATAGTGGGCGGATTGGCCGGTCAATAAGCCGGCTGGTGAGAATTTCATTTTCAGAAGGCCTTCCTTCTCTTTTAAAAAACCCACCCGGGATTCTACCTGCGGCATAGGTCTTTTCTTGGTATTCAACAGTTAAAGGAAAAAAATCCTGGTCCTCTTTAGGCTCCTTAGACATGCAGCAAGTCACCAACACAACTGTTCCGCCGTAAGTAACAGTTACAGAACCGTTTGCCTGCTTAGCAATCTTACCCGTTTCTAAAATTAAATCATTCTTTCCAAATTTTATTTTTAAAATATTATTTTGCATAAACATTCTCTTGAGGATAAATGAAGACGAAAAATTATTTTCTTAAATCTAGTTTCTCTAATAAATCTTGGTATTTTTTTATATCTTTTTTCTTGAGATAATCCAAGAGTCTGCGTCTTCTTCCTACAAGCATAAGTAACCCTCGCCGAGAATGAAAATCCTTCTTATGGCGTTTAAAATGTTCGCCCAGGATATTAATTCTCTCGGTAAGGAGCGCAATCTGAACTTCAGCTGAACCGGTATCATGGACATGAACTTTAAAATTATCAATAATTTCTTGTTTTTTATCTTTAACCAAAACCAATTTTTCTCACCTCCTTATTATTTAAATAGATTAAAAAGTTATTATATTCTAATTTTTTATATAAGTCAACAAATTCGTCGTTAAAAAGTGGCTATTAAGGTCTGGTTCTCTAACTTTTGTATTTCTTCTTTAAGAATCTGAGGTAGACCCAGTACATCCACATCCATAAATCCGCGCACAATAATTGACTGGGCCTGACTCTTGTTAAAACCACGGCTACATAGATACTCTATTTCATCTTTACTAATCTTACCTATAGCTGCCTCATGCGATAAATCTACATCTCTAAAATCACTCTCCATCTCTGGTATGGCATGGATAATCCCCTTCTCTGATAAGATAAGGCCGCGGCATTCAAGATGGGCCTTGACCTGTTTATCCTCTGCCTTTATGTGGCCGCGGGCTATGACCTTACCACCTAAGCTTACTGCCCGGGAGATTATCTCTGCCTGCGTATCAGAAGAACGCAGTAAAACCCGAGAGCCAACATCCTGAAGCGAATTTGGATGGGAGAGGATTAAAGAACTGAAACTTGCACGTGAATTTTTACCTTGCAATACTGCTGTAGGATACATCACAATTTCTCTTACCGGCCTTAAACATATATAATTAGAAATAAAAATCCCTTCCTCTTCAACTAATGCAATACTCATGGGTTTAACTGATACATCCTCACGCCAGGAATGAATCATAGTAAAATTTAGGTGTCCGCCTTTATGGATAAAGAATTCAGAAATCCCTAAATGAAAACCTTCGTGCGCCGCAGAAGATGCAGAACAGCCAGTAATAAGATAAACCTTTGCGCCTTCTTCTATAATAATGACATTGTGGACTTTTTGTTTAAATCCTTGCGACTTGAGAAAAAGGCAGGCCTGGATAGGTAATTCTACTGTCTTTCCCTTCTTAACTCTTACAAAATATCCGCCTTCGGTATCAACAGGATATTCCTTGTTTAAAGTTACAAATGCCTTTCCAAAATATTCTTTAACCTCGGGTAGTTCTTTTTGTGCCTCTCTTATATCAAGGATATCCACGTCTTTGGACAAACTACGGGCAAAAACTGCATGGTTATCTTTTTGTAAAAAACTTGCTGAACGGCTAACTTCTGAAAAATCCATGCCTGATGATGCTAAAGTATCGCGCTCATTTTGCTCTATATGTTCTATTAATCCTTCTGAGGACATATACACTCCCGGCATTTTTCATAGCCAGATTTCTTTATACTTTCGAACATCTCCTTGGGGCTTCCCACACACCAAAATTCTCCATCAATCATCACACAACCATTCTGGGCCTTTACGTAATCAAGGATATAACCTGTGTGTGTAATCATGAGTGCTGATTTTCCTTCTTTCTTTAAATACTCATTCAAAACCTCACCCATTATGGAAATATTTTCAATATCAACCCCTGATTCTGGCTCATCCAAAAGCAAAAGGTCTGGTTCCTGCATAATTAATTGAAATAGTTCTGAACGTTTCATCTCACCACCGGAAAATCCCAGATTGATATCACGCTCTAAGAGTTCCTGTAAGGAGAGCTCCCCAGAAAATCTCTGAATTCTCTTCTCATCTTTACATAAGAAACCTGCTATCTGATGTAACTTTACTCCTCTTATTTTGGGTGGATGCTGAAACATTATCCCTAAACCCAATTTTACCCGTTCTTCAATAGCAAGATTATTTAACTTCTTGCCTTTAAAAATTATCTCACCCTTTTTTATATGATATCCATCAAAGCCCATGATTGTTTTTAGGAGCGTGCTTTTGCCGCTACCATTAGGACCAAAAAGAACCATCACTTCGTCTTTTTTAATAGATAGATTAATATCCTTAAGTATTATTTTTTTCTCAACTCCAACTGACAGATTTTTTATTTCTAAGATTGCATCCATTTTAAATACTTAACAATTCAGACGTATTAAACGAAAGTATAGGGGAGGGATGACTCACAGGAAAATATTAGAATTTAAACTGCGATTCTGTCCTTAAGAAAAGTGCATCGTCTCTGTTTTTAATCATCTTCTCTCTTTTTAA
>CAYOMI010000066.1:0-7837 GCA_964405005.1 uncultured Planctomycetales bacterium
GTACGGAAAGGACCATTGATGCGGCCGGAGATAACCTGTTCCCTGTGCCGCATAAAATCAAAGCGGGCAAAATAACACCAGATGCCGTCTATGCCTACAAAGACAACAGATAAGACTAAGGCAATAAAGATATTGCGCAGGACCCTCCTGTCTAATGTCTCAACAATAACCATAAAGAGAAAAAGGTATTTTAAGGTCTTAAAAATAAAATGGCGCAGACTTATCTCTGGGTTAGTACCAAAGACACCTGAGGCAAGACTGATGATGAGATAAAAAAGAATAGGTAGGTTCAAAATGGTGTGGGGAAATAGATTCCCGATACTCTCCTGAGTGACAATCTTTTTTACCAGCCAGCCGGCCAGGGCTAGGCCGATAAAACTCTCTATCAGGGCTATAGAGATGGGCATAAAAAAGGCTATGGCGTAAAGCGATAGCTCAATAGCCCTGTTGCAATATTTTACTATTTTATCCTTAGGCATTTATACTTAAAATTATAGCATATCTCTCCGACGAGTCAAAATAATATACTCTGATACAGGTTCTCAATATCCCTGACTAGCCTGTCCTTAGTGAATCTTTCCTGGACAAAATCTCTGGCACGGCGGGCGAGATCCTCCCTGAGTTCTGCATGACTTAAGAGCAGAATTAAGCCTTTAGCAAAACTAACCGGATCTTGCGGCCTGACAATAATCCCCCGCTCTAGTATCCTAAAATTTCCGTCTGGGATTATACCGCACATGCATTCTTTACCCAATAAATCCCTTACCCCTCCTACCGCGGTTGCGATCACCGACCTTGCCGAAGCCATGGCCTCAATCAAAGATACAGGGGTCCCTTCGTTTAAAGAAGTCAAGGCCACGATATCCAACTCAGAGTAGACTTCAGTCAAAGCCGTCTGCCAACCCAGAAAATCAATCTGGGAACTCAACCCCAATTTATCCGCATATTCCTTAAGCCCTCCTCTTGATTCTCCATCCCCGATAATCTTAAATCTTAGATTTATCCGAGGGTTACTCCGGATAACCTCGGCTGCTGCCTCCAGGAATAAACGATGATTTTTAACAGGTACGAGCCTGCCGATAATCCCGATATGGAAAACATCTTTATTAATTCTGAGGGGGATATTAAGAAACCTATCTAATTCCAACCCCAGCGTGAGAACCTCTATTTTTGCGGCAGCGCAGATGCCTCTAGAAACCAAATCATTCTTTAAGGAGGTGCTTAAACTAATAATTTTACAAGTAAACCTGGCCAAGAAGCGTTCTATTAAAATAAATAATCGTGTGCTGAATTTATTAAAATAACCGCTAAATATATGCCCATGGAAAGTATGGACTAATTTTATTTTTTTCCGGCGATGGAGGAGGTTATAGCATATCCCCCCCAGCCTGCCTAATGTCCCAGCCTTAGCAGTATGGGTATGAATGATGTCGGGCGCTTCCCTCTGAATGATTTTATATATTTTGATAAATGCGATCGGGTCATTAAGAAAACTTATCTTACGTCTTAATTGGGAGATAAATATGGGGTGGATATTCTTCTGCAGGGCGTAATAGGACATATCGCCTTCGGAGTGGTCTAGGTTGCCGCAGATAAATAGCGTCTGGAAACGGCTTTTATCTAATCCTTCGGTAAGTAAAACCGCATGGATGCTTGGTCCTCCGATATTGAGCCGCGCGATCATCCTTAATATTTTTATTTTTTTCGCGGAATTCAACGGCACTTTTGTGAAAGAGTTATTTCTGGGGTTTGTCTTTTAGATAATTGATGATGTCCTGGATGATCTCCGGCAAGGTATACGTAGGTCTAAAACCAATTAATTTTTTGATTTTATTGGTATCGGGGACGCGCCGCTGCATATCCTCAAACCCCTCTTCATAGGCCAATTCATAAGGAATATATTCTATCCGGGATTTACTCTTGGTCAACTTTATTATCTGCCTGGCTAGTTCTTCTATGCTGATTTCTTCCTGGCTTCCCACATTAAATACCTCGCCCAATGCCTTCGGTTCCTCAATCAATTTTATTAAAGCGCTGACTGCGTCTTTGACATGAACAAAACATCTGGTTTGTTTACCTGACCCATAAACAGTAATGGCTTCGTCTCGTAATGCCTGCTCAATAAACCGCGGCATAACCATGCCGTAGGCGCCGGTTTGCCGCGGACCGACAGTATTGAAGAGGCGCACGATTACCGAAGGCACGCCCTTTTCTTTCCAGTAGACATAGGCCAGCATTTCGTCTACGGCCTTGGCAGTAGAATAACCCCAGCGGGTCTTTAAGGGCGAGCCTAATATCCGGTCATCGTTTTCCTTTAAGGGACCATTTATGTTCTTGCCGTATATTTCTGAGGTAGAAGTGATTAATACTTTCTTATGGTAGCGGTAAGCCATCTCCAGGACAAGTTCGCTGCCTTTGATATTTGTGGTCAAAGACTGTAGCGGTTTCTTGACTATCAACTCCACGCCGACCGCAGCCGCAAGATGGAAAACAACATCGCATCTTTCCACTAATTTATCTACCAAGTCTTCGTTTAATATCGTACCGATCACTAATTCAAAGCCTGGTTTCTTCTGGAGGCAAGAAATATTCTCCAGCCTCCCAGTAGAAAGGTCATCCAGAACCGTAACCTTATGGCCCAAAGAGATAAGTTCCTCACCCAGATGGGAACCGATAAACCCTGCTCCACCTGTAATCAATACCTTCATTTTTTCCTCGTTAATAATAAACCTTTGTTTCTATATTTTAAAACTAATTTCTGCTTTTGCAAGGACTATTCCCGCCTAGATTAAGGAAAAAACTCGTTTCCTTTAGGCTACCCCAGTTGACATCGCTATGTATACCCGCTAGCCCCGCCAATACCATTAGCAACCTGAGGATATAGCCATATAAACTTATGGTGTTTCTAAAGAATAGACAAGATAGCGTATCTATAAAAACTAACGTAATTAACATGAGGCTGCCTAATCTTAGCGCCGAAATAAACCAGATATTTTTCAATTCCCCTAACGCCCCTCCAAGAGTGCTTGCTTGAGCATAACTGCTTATTATAGAAGAAAACTGCCTGTAGGCATTTAATAACCATTTAACCGATCTGCTATTTTCTAAAACTTGTCTCTGCTGGTGGTTTATCCGGCTTAAGCCCCCTAAAGAACTGTAGTCAAGATTAATCTTGAAGCCCCGCCAGAATTTATTAATAAGAATACAGGTCCAGCTCTCTTTAGAGAAGCTATATAAGCGTTCCTCTAAAAAACAATACCCCTGCCATATTTTTCTAAAAAAACTATTAAAAAAGCTTACTTTTATGCGGTCTCTTAAGGTCATGGGTTAATCTGCGGGTAAACTGCGGTAATTATACCCGAAACGATATAGAGGTTCGAGGAAAAGGTAATCTGGCTTCCTATCTTCACCGGATAGTTTTTAAAATATAAGTCTCCGCCGCTATTGGTGCAGAGTAGATCCAATAAAGCGACTACATCCGTACGATAAGGGTCATTAATCAGTACTACCCGGTTATCCTCTAATTTTAAGGCCTGGATCTCAGAAGGTTTGCTAACCACGATCTCCTTAAGTTTGCCGATGATTCTGCCATTTTCGTCCTTTTCAATGTGACCTTTATTAATCAGATTGCTTAACTCCGGAGAAATTCCGGCAAACTTAACCCTCACCTGCATCCACTGCTCCTTCCTTTCTTTAATAGGCATGATCGGTACGACCTGCACAGTATATTTCATAGTTTTAAAATCAAATGATGAGTTATACAGAACCTGCTGATCCTGATAATATAACCAATTCTGGTTTCTCACTTCCATTTTAAGCCTCAGTTTCACAGGCAATTCTAACAAGTTCAAATTCTCTTTCAGTAAAATGGGATCTCTGGCGTCAGTACTCATCAAAAATTTATAGCAATAGGGTTTAGTTTCTCCCAGCCAGGTTATTTCCCCCACTATTTCGCCATTAGCATCCAACTCCTTATCTCCCCCTCTTATTAGTTTGGCTATTTTAGGGGTAAGTTTTATGAAACTACACGACATCTCAACCTCAATGTATTCCTTTGGTTTCAAAATTACCGCTTGTGGTTTTTTCAATATTTTATAGGCAGACCAACTTATGGGAATGATGACAAAAAGAAATAAAATTAGCAAAAAATCAATAATGTTTATCTTACCGAATAGCCTCCCTTTCTCGTCAATAAGTGTCATCTTTCCTCCTTATTTTTATCAATTCCGAAATATAATTTTAGTTGCGCCCTTTAATGTCCGCTTTAATTCATGAATTGTTCTTATCCCTGATAAGGTCCTCAGGATCGTCCGTGGGTGCATATAGAACTTCTTATAAGCAAGGTGAAACAATCCTGCTATATCTTCCCTATTCAAATATTCGGTCCATAAGGGCGGCTGGAAATCCGCGTTCGGGAACCTGACAAAGTTCTCCCATTTTTCGGCATCAATAATCCCCCTTTTTATGCCTAACTCGTAAATCTCGCTACCGGGTATCGGCTGGAGGAAATTAAACTGGGCGTAATCCGGTCCGAACTCAACCAGTCTTTGAATATTGCGTATCACATCCTCCGGCGACTTCTCAAAAGGCAACCCGATAATAAAATCTCCGATGGTCTTTATCTTTAACTGCCTGCACCAGGACAAGGCATTTTTTATCTGCTCTATAGTTATTCCTTTTTTAAGTTCTTGTAGGCCTTCATCTGTGCCTGTTTCAATGCCGAAGTGTATCCTGCGGCATCCGGCTGCTTTGGCTAATTTTAACATTTCAAAGGTCGCGGTGTTAACCCGGCCGCGAAAAGACCATTCAAACTTAAGATTATCCTTTATAATTCTACGGCTTAATTCAATTACCCGCTGGGGAGTAATATTAAAGGTGTCATCAAAGAAGAATATTTCTTTAAAGCCCTGCCTGAGCCTTAACTCTATTTCCTCCATAATGTTTGCCATATTACGCCCCCTAAACTCTCTATAAGGGACATCACAGAACGTACATTTATAAGGACAGCCCCGCGAAGTAAGCAAGGTAATAACGTTGCGCTGACTTCCAATAGTACTGTAATAAAATCTTCTCTTAATTAAGTCGACATCAAAAACTGGTAAAGCGTCCAGATTTACTGCCGCCGCCTTTTTGAATTCCCTTTTGCCCAGGTCTGATTTTAGATAAAGCCCATCTATGCCGAGAGGTGCTTTGCCTTCTTTGAGCATATTTATCAATTCGCAAAAGACATATTCTCCCTCGCCTATTACAATCGAATCAATCTCGGGATATTCCAGGGTCTGATGGGGATAGACAAAAAGATGCGGTCCGCCGACCGTAATATGGATATCTCTATTTATAGACTTGGCTAATCTTGCGACTTTCAGGACATCCACCAGGCATTCGGTAAAGGCACATATGCCCAGGACGTCCGGCTTAAAATCCTTGATGATTTTTCCGATATCGGCATAACCTAGCCGCTGCGAAGGACTGTCAACTACTCTTACTTCAATATCGGGCATCTTTTCCTTAAGAAGAGTAGCAATATAAAGCAGGCCGAGGGGAGGGAATGAACCGTAATCTTCAGGATTCAGGTGCCAACCCTCAAGATACTTTACTATATTATTTAAGGGTGGAACTATCAGTAAAATCTTCATAGGGAATCGCTGCCAACGCTAATAAAACCCATAAACTACGCATGGATAATATATCTACAAAAAACCCATTTGCCAGAAAGCCGCAAATTGCCGCTAAATAAATGTAAGGGTATTTACCCCTCTTAGTGAGTCTAAGCATAAATTGGCCAAAAAATACTAATAACAAGATAAAACCCAGCAGGCCCATTTGTGAGGCTGTGCCTAAATAGAGTGAATGCGGAGCCACAATCAAACTGGATAAATCAGGTATCTGCATAATACCTTTTATTTCAGCAGCATTTAAAAATTTAGCAAAATGTAAGGGGAATGCCCCGATACCTATGCCGAGCAGCGGATGCGAGCGAATAATCCTGAAGGCGGCCTTGGCAAGATATACCCTTCCATCGGGTTGGGAATTAAAACTAAAATTAACCCTGCCCCTGTCTGGGTCTTGAGTTATAGAAACAGGGTATATTCGAAATGTAGAAGTTATCACAGCGAAGATAATGATTGCTGTCAAGACGCTAATACATAAACAAGATAACCAATGATTTCTTTTTTTAAATCGGAATGCCAACAGCATCAGAAATAAGAATATCCCCACCAAAGATCGGGAAAAAGTAAAGATAGCCGAAATTATAATCGAGCCGATGGCAACCCTTGAAAATTTTTTATACCTCTCTTGTAGGAAATCCTGGGCCACGAATGAGCCACCTAAACCCAACAATAAGAAGCCCAAAAACATATCCGGGGATCTCAAAAATGAAGATACCCTCACTGAGGATACCACTGCACTCTCATTATAACCCAAAAATATGAAATCGGATGCCCATTTTATATTAAATAACTTATAGAGGAAAATGCATGCCAAACCCCATCCAGATACAAATACTACGAGACCAAACAATAATAAGTTCAATTTTCTAAATATGGTTTTATTCTTAATTAGGTTCTTAAATACAAAATATACCACAGCCAAATAGAATAAGCCCGATAACTGGATTAAACTCTCCTCTCTCGTCCAAGAGTACAGAAAAGACAAGAAGGCAATAAACAAAAATAACGAAAGGAAGACATCTGTCTTCTCTATTGATAGTCTAATCCTACCTTGAAATAATCTGATTAGATAGAGAAATAAAATAGGGATAAATACTAAATCCGCATATTGCACTCGGGTGCCCATAAAGGCGGACCTGGGTAAATCCATTAATGGTAAGAGTATTAGATATAAATATATAAGTTTATCAGCCATCACCTAACTCAAAATACATATTTATGCTAGTTATGCCTCATCTCTTTGAGCATCCTTTCTGCTACTAATCTCCCCAAGAGATCATTGCCCTTAGCAGTCAGGTGAACATCATCATTAAAGATATCCTTGTTGTCCGCTAGCGCTTTATAAAAATCCTGCCGGAAATCAAACATTTCTATCTGGTATTCTGCACAGAATTGAGCCAAGGCCTGCATCAATTCGTTGAACCTGTAGACCGTCAGGTACCCCGGGTAATGTATTCCGCGTTCATCTCGCCCACCCCCACCCTCTATCTCTTTAATTTTTTTAAGCGGAAGATTATCGTTTAAAAAGAGTTCTTTACGGGCGTAGAGGAGGTTTCGAACGATGATAAGTTTGATATTGTTATCTTTGCAGATTTTCATTATATCTTTAGTCCTGGCTAGGTAATAATCGATTGGCTTGCTATCATATACATTCATCGGTACAGGTGTATTTTTTAATAGCGAACTTATTTTTTCAACAAGGAGGGTATACAACATGGAGCGATAATACAGGAATTCGTGAAGACCATCCGTTATCTTAGTAATCTTCCTTTTTATGAGATTCCTGTTTAGTTCTGTTGCCGCGGAATAAATTATAAAAATATCAGGTTTATAATTTATTAATTCGTGACGGATAAGGTTAAAATAATTCAGGCTGTAGTATGCCGGGAAACCGCTATTTATCACTTCGAATTTCCCGCCTCCATTTTTGTTTAAATAGTATCCAAGCCGCGCTGGCCACGTTTGGTCATCCGGTGATTCTGCGCCAAAGGTGCTGGAATCGCCGATGCAGAATATTCTTATCTTTCCCTTTTTATCGGCGGGGTTAAATTCCTTGCCGCGAAAACCCAGGGAGTTAACCGTAAATTTTCCATAGGAATAACGTTTAAGCGCAGGGTATGATCCCGGTTTTAATTTAAAATACCAGTCTTTATTAGTTATGCTGT
>CAYOMI010000067.1:0-7831 GCA_964405005.1 uncultured Planctomycetales bacterium
CCCGCTAAAACTGTTACCTAAATCTATGTATACTACAGATCTCGATGGACAAGGGATTATATTTGACTTTTGATATAAAGGATGTTATCATAAAAAGTTAAAACAGAGATAAAATTATGGCAATAAACAAGAAAACCGTACAGTATGTTGCACATTTATCAAGAATAGCCCTGACAAGAGAAGAGCTGGAAAAGCTCTCAAACCAGCTTCAGGAGATACTTGATTTTATTGATAAGTTAAGCAAGGTAGATATAAAAGGTATCCAGCCTACAAGCCATATCTTGCCTATAAATAATATTTTTAGGGATGATAAGACCAAAGAATCTTTACCTAATGAAAAAACCCTAGAAAATGCACCCTGTAAAGGGGATAATTTCTTTGTGGTGCCGAAAGTGATTGAGTAACTATGGAATTAAATAGATTAACCGCACACCAACTCCTTGAAAAGTTAAATAAGAAAGAGATAGCATCCGAGGACATTTTCGCTGCACTTGATCAACGTATTAAAGAGGTGGACTCAAAAGTTAAGGCATATGTTAGGCTAAATACCCAGCCGCTCCTTAACCTAAGACCCGCAACCAATAAACTACAACCTGTGTTGAAAGGTATCCCTATCTCTATCAAAGATAACATTTGCACCGATGGTTTAAATACCGAATGTTGCTCCAGGATTCTCGAAGGTTTTAAGCCGCCATATGATGCTACTGTTATCAGAAGACTCAAAGAGGCAGGAGCAACTGTTTTTTCCTTAAAGACTAATATGGATGAGTTCGCCTTTGGCTCATCCACAGAGAATTCCTTTTTTGCTCCAGCACATAATCCCTGGAATTTAGAGTGTGTGCCAGGAGGTTCCTCAGGAGGTTCAGCAGCAGCGGTAGCCGCGGATGAAGCAATCTGGGCCTTAGGAACAGACACGGGTGGCTCAATAAGACAACCAGCCTCATTCTGTGGCGTAGTTGGTCTTAAGCCTACTTATGGCAGAGTTTCGCGCTATGGTTTAATTGCTTTTGCCTCAAGCCTCGACCAGATAGGTCCGATAACCAAGGACGTGCGAGATTGTGCCCTATTGATGAATATTATTTCTGGACACGATCCGTATGACTCTACTTCAGTAGATATAGAGGTGCCAGATTTTATAAAATCCTTGGGGATGGATATCAAGGGAATAAAAATCGCCATCCCCAAGGAATATTTTGTGGAAGGCCTGGATGCTGAAGTAAGAGCCATAATAGAAGAAGGAATAAATAAGTTAAAAAATCTTGGGGCTAAATCAGAGAACGTTTCTCTGCCGCATACTGAATATGCTATACCGGTTTACTACATCATTGCTACTGCTGAAGCAAGCTCTAATTTGGCCAGATTTGATGGCGTGCAATATGGATTAAGAACCACAAACCAAGAACCAAGAACTGAAAACCGGATGATAGATATGTATAAACAGACAAGAGAAAGAGGTTTTGGCCAGGAGGCAAAAAGAAGGATTCTTCTGGGGACCTTTGTTCTTTCGCATGGCTATTATGAGGCTTATTATCTGCGTAGCCTTAAAGTCCGCACGCTTATTAAGCAGGATTTTGATAACATTTTTAAAGTATGCGATTGCATTGTTACTCCTACTTCTCCCACGCCAGCGTTTAAGATCGGAGAGAAGATAGATGACCCTTTAAAAATGTATCTTTCGGATATCTATACAATTTCTGCGAATTTAGCAGGAATTCCGGCGATATCCATACCTTGCGGTTTTACCAAAAGTGGTTTACCAGTGGGCTTGCAAATTTTAACTAAGCCGTTTAATGAAGAGATGCTTTTCAGGGTTGCTTGCGCTTATGAGCAGTCTACGACCTGGCACAAAATGAAACCCCCTTTATAAGATAGAAGATAGCACCAGGTGTCGGGCTGTTCGGGTAGCGTCTGGCGAGCCAATCGGGCACCTGCTCTAGATTTAAGATTGGACCTGTCCCCTGAGATAAAAGGGACAGGTTCCCGATTAAGCCGCCAGACGGTGCGAGATTAACTTGGTACCAGGTGCAAAAGGAGGTTTATGAAGTTTGAACCAGTAATAGGTTTAGAAGTTCACGTACACTTAAAGACAAAAAGCAAGGCATTCTGCGGCTGTTCAACCGAGTTTGGTAATAAGCCGAATTCTCAGGTCTGCCCTATATGTTTGGGTTTTCCTGGCTCTCTGCCAGTTTTAAATCAGGTGGCTTTTGAATATGCGATTAAAGTAGGTCTGGCTTTAAATTGCCAGATACAAGAGTTTACCAAGTTTGACCGCAAGCACTATTATTATCCTGACCTGCCGAAAAACTTTCAGATATCGCAGTATGACCTGCCTATATCTAAAAATGGATTTGTTGATATAGATGTAGAAGGAAAAACTAAGCGTATGCGTATTAGAAGGGTACATCTGGAGGAAGATGCAGGAAAATTAATCCATGCCAAGGATACAAGTTTAGTGGATTTTAACCGCACAGGTATTCCTTTGCTTGAGATAGTCAGCGAACCGGATATAAATTCTCCTGAAGAGGCACATGAATATTTAACTTCTTTAAAAAGCACTATTGAGTACCTGGAGGTTTCTGATTGCGATATGGAAAAAGGGTCTTTACGCTGCGACGCAAATATATCTTTAAAAGTAACGGGTGCTCAGGAACTGGGAATAAAAACAGAATTAAAGAATATGAATTCTTTCAAGAGCGTTAAAGATGCATTGACTTTCGAGATAGAACGTCAGACAGAAATATTAGAACAGGGAGAGTCAATTATTCAGGAAACCAGACTCTGGGATGAGAAAAAAGGCCAGACATTTTCCCTGCGCTCAAAAGAAGAAGCCCAGGATTACCGTTATTTTCCTGAGCCGGATCTACCTCCTTTTATTATCACGGCCCCCAAAATAGAAGAGATTAGAAAAAGTATACCCGAACTTCCGCGGCAGAAGATGTCGCGTTTCATAAAAAATTATAGGCTTTCTGAATATGACGCAAAGATTCTCACATATTCTAAAAAAGATGCCCTTTATGCCGAAGAATGCATAGAAGTATACGCAAATAAAGATAAGAAACCCATAGTTAACTGGCTTATCGGGCCATTATTATCCGAGGCAAATAACCGAAAACTCCGCGCTGTTTCAGATCTAAAAGTTCCGGCAAAAGAATTAGCAGAATTGGTTGGTTTTGTAGAGCGCCAGGAGATTTCTAATCTCAGCGCCAAGTTGGTTTTAGCCGAGATGATTGATACTGGCAATTCAGTAGCCAATATCATCAAAGAGAAGAATCTAATCCAAATTTCTGATACCGCAAGTCTAGAGAAGCATGTTGAGGAGGTCATAAAGGAGAATACAAAGTCAGTTAGTGATTATAAGCAAGGTAAAGCTAATGTCCTGATGTTTCTGGTAGGTCAGGTAATGAAAAGGAGTCAGGGCAGAGCCAATCCCAAAATGGTTCAGCAGATTCTAAAGCGGAGGTTAGATAATGCGTAGAAAATCGTTTATCCTTATATTTGTAGTCTTAGCCATTTTTATATTTTTCTCTTTAGCCATCTCAGAAATAGATAAGAAGAAAAAAGATAATATGTACCGCCAGGTGCAACTTTTTTCCGATACACTAGCAATTATAAACACGGATTATGTTGATGAAGTTAAATTTAAAGATTTAATTTACGGTGCTTTAAAAGGAATGTTGGCCTCTTTAGATCCTCACAGTCAGTTTCTTGACCCAGAAACCTATAAAGAATTGAAACAAGAAACAGAAGGAAGGTTTGGAGGTATTGGTATTGAAATTACCATAAAGGATGGCTTGTTGACGGTGATTACGCCCATAGAGGATACGCCGGCTTGGAAGGTAGGCCTAAAGGCCAATGATAGAATCGTTAAAATTAATAATGAGTTAACCCGAGATATTACGCTTACAGATGCAGTAAAAAAATTAAGGGGAAAACCCGGTGAGGCTGTAAATATTACTATATTTCGGGAATCGGAAAAGAAGATTTTAGAGTTTAACATAGTGCGCGATATAATTAACATAAAAGATATTAAAGAGGCCAAGATTTTAGAGGATGGGATTGGCTATATCCGTCTTGTTGAGTTTAGAGAAAATACGCCTAAGGAATTACAGATTGCATTGGAGAATTTAAAGAAAGAGGATATGAATGCCTTGATATTAGACTTACGCAATAATCCCGGCGGTTTGCTTGATATAGCCGTAGAAGTAGCAGAGAAATTTATTGAGAAAGGTAAATTAATCGTATCAACTAAAGGAAGGAGGAGTTCCCAAAATTTAGAACTTAAATCCCGTTTTAGCCAACCTTTACTTGATCTACCTATGGTTATAATTATTAACGAGGGCTCAGCTTCAGGCAGTGAAATAGTGGCCGCCTGTTTACAGGATTATAGGCGCGCCTTAATATTAGGCATGAAATCTTTTGGTAAAGGTTCGGTTCAGACAGTTATTCCTTTAAGTGATGGTTCGGCTTTAAGGCTTACCACAGCGAAATATTTTTCTCCTTTAGGAAAAGAGATACACGGCAAAGGCATTATACCAGATGTGGTTGTAGAAGAAGGTAAGATTTTAATTCAGGAGCAACAGCCTGAACAAAGAAGAGATAATCCGCAAGAAGTATTCGAAGAGTTGGAGAAACAAGACAAAAAGATTAAAGATAAAAAATCTCTCGAGTATAAGTCCGATAATCAACTTATGCGCGCTGTAGATATACTTAAGGCCTTGAAGATTTATAAGAAAAGTAGCGGATGAACAAATATGAGCGCTACAGAATAGCGATATGGATATTATCATTTGTTGTTTTTATCCAGAGCATACTATTAATTATTTTAATTAGCAGGCCTAAGAAAGTAATTAAAGTTCATGCCGTTATCAAAGGTAAGATTGCCATAGTTATTGACGACTGGGGTTATAATTTAGATAATTTAGAGATTCTAGAAGGATTAAGATATCCTCTGACCACAGCAATACTACCTAATCTAAAATATTCTTTAATATTATCTGATGAATTGGATAAAAGAGGGTTTGAGGTAATTTTGCACTTACCAATGGAGCCGCAGGAGAAATTAAAGTTAGAAGATAAAACTATTATGGCCTCCATGGATGAAACAAACATTAAAAATATTTTAGAGCAAGACTTAAAGAGCGTTCCCCCGGCCAAAGGAATTTCTAATCATATGGGTTCAAAGGCTACTCAGGATTTAAGAACAATGGAAGTTATTTTTAAGGAGTTAAAAAGGAAAGGTTTATATTTTCTGGATAGTTTTGTGTCTTCTAAATCAGTCTGTTCTAAACTTGCACGTAAGACGAATGTCCCTTTTGTAAAGAGAGATATTTTTTTGGATAATGTGCCAGATTCTGGATATATAAAAAAGCAAATTATGAAATTAAAGATGAAAGCCAAGTTTTTTGGTCAGGCAATTGGCATTGGTCATGACCGCCGGCATACCTTGGAGGTCTTAAAGGAGGTTATGCCCAGTATAGAAGAAGAAGGTTATAAGTTTGTATTTGTCTCGGAGTTAGTAAAATAATGTATGTATTAGGCATTGAGACTTCCTGTGACGAAACTGCTGCCGCAGTAGTAAAAGACGGAAAGAGAATTCTTTCTAATCAAATAAACTCGAGCCTTCGCTTTCATAAAAAATACGGTGGCGTAGTGCCAGAAATTGCCTTTCGTAAACAATTAGAGACGATAACCGCAGTAACAGATTTTGCTATAAGACAGGCGGGCATTAAGTTAAAGGATATAGATTTAATAAGTGTAACCAGTGGCCCGGGGCTTTTTGGGTCTTTGGTAGTTGGTGTTTCTTTTGCTAAATCCCTAAGTCTAAGTCTAGACATTCCCTTAATAGGAACGAATCACCTTTATAGCCATATATACGCAAGTTTATTAGATAAAGGAAGTATTCAATTACCTTTTGTGGCTTTAGTTGTTTCCGGAGGACACACCTCTTTATTATATGTTGAGGATTTCCATAATATAAGACTTTTGGGGAGAACCCTTGATGATGCTTGCGGCGAGGCATTTGATAAAGTAGCCAAAATCTTGGGTCTGGGTTATCCAGGAGGTCCGCTTATTGAAAAACTGGCAGAAAAAGGAGATACGAGAAAAATAAAATTTCACTGCTCTGGTACCAAAAGACGCCTAGATTTTAGTTTTAGTGGCATAAAGACCGCGGTTTTATATTATGTTCGTGGGTTAGCAGGTTCGCCAGTTAGCCGGTTGCGAAACAGGCAAACAGCCGACATTGCTGCTTCCTTTCAGGAAACAGTAATTGATATCTTAATTCAGAAGTCGTTATTAGCCTGTGGGCTCAAAAGGACAAATCGTCTGGTTTTAGGTGGCGGAGTAGTAGCCAATAATAGATTAAGAGAGAAATTTCAGGAAGAATTAACCAGGAATGGGATAAAATTATATTTTCCTGCCAAAACACTATGTATAGATAACGCTGCTATGGTAGCAGGATTAGGGTGCCAGTTGTTTAAGAAAGGATGTAAGTCTGATTTAGGTCTAGACGTAGACTTAAATTAAAAAGGAGGCGATATGCTTAGCGATATCCAGATTATTTTACGTTTAGTACTCTCTGTGGTTTTGGGCGGACTTATCGGCTTAGAGCGTCAGTACCACCGTCACCACGCAGGGTTACGTACCAATATTCTGGTTTCCTTGGGTTCCTGTCTTATAATGTTGACATCACTTTACGTTTCTGATATATATAACAATAAAATACCTGTGGATCCCGGTCGTATTGCCGCAGGCGTAATCACGGGTATCGGTTTTTTAGGCGCAGGAACGATAATTAGAGATAGGGAGGGAGTAAGAGGCTTAACTACTGCTGCTAGTTTATGGGTGGTGGCAGGAATTGGTTTAGCTGCAGGGTGCGGCTTTTATGTTGCTTCTTTTTTCACTACCGTACTTGCGTTAATAGCACTTTTGTTTTTAAGGTTTGCCGAAGGCGTAATGTTCTACAAGGAGAAACAAAGATGAATTTAATGGAGGGAGGTGGTAAAAATGGCTTTTAAGAAAAAAATAGAGGAGAAGGTCCTTGATGTAGATGCAGCCATGCAAGGCAGTCTAAGTTTTAAAGATCCCGTGAATCTGCGCATTAACGGTAAATTCGAGGGAAATTTAGATACAAGAGGTAATTTAACAATCGGACAAACAGCACAGGTATTTGCAGATATTACAGGAGATAATATTATTATTGGTGGTAGGGTTAAAGGAAGGGTAACAGCCAAAGAAAGGTTAACGCTTTTACCCTCAGCCATTGTGGAAGGCGATATCTATCCCGCAAAATTAAATATCACTGAAGGAGCAATTTTGGAAGGCAGATGCTTGATGCTCCACGATTTTTTGAACGCTGAAGAACTCGCCCGTTATTTAGAAATGGATTTAAATTCCATTTTAGAGTGGGCAAACTCAGGTAAAGTTCCCGGGCTTAAAGAGGGGAATGCCTGGAAATTTGAAAGGAAAGCCATAGATTCTTGGGTTGCTTCAGGTAAAATAGGCAAATAATATATTAGCGATATTTAAAATTCACGAGAGTTAATTTAATATGGCAGACGAGAAATTATTGACAGTGCGGGACGTTTCTTTAATTTTGGGTCTCTCGGAGAAAGAGGTAATTGATTTAGCAGAAAGCGGTAAGATTCCTGCTTATAAGATTGGGGGAATATATTTAAGATTTAAACGCGAGCAGGTGGAAATTTATAAAAAATCTCTCACTCCTGTATCCTTGCCTAAAAAAGATGCCTCCCGACACTACTCTTTTAAAGAAAGAGTAAAGGATTTTTTCTATTTTAATGATTTTTATCTACTTTCAGTTATACTTATATTA
>CAYOMI010000068.1:0-7817 GCA_964405005.1 uncultured Planctomycetales bacterium
GTATAAATCCCCGTACCCGGATTAAGAAAAGTAAAAAAGTATATTCGCGGCAAAAGGCAAAATTAGAAGCAAAAAGGGTGATTAACAATGAAAAGTAAGGTACTTAAATTGGGTTTACCCAAAGGCAGTCTTCAGGAAGCAACCTTTAAGATGTTTAGAAAAGCAGGTTTCAATATCTCTGTTTCCGAACGTTCGTATTTTCCTTCTATCGATGATCTGGAGATTGAACCCGTGCTTTTACGCGCCCAAGAAATACCTCGTTATGTGGAAACAGATTTGGACTGCGGTATTACAGGCGAAGATTGGATTAGAGAAAGCGGTTCGAGAGTAGTTGAAATTACAGAATTAGTTTATGCCAAGCAATCCTTAAGACCGGTACGCTGGGTACTTGCTGTGCCAGAGGGTTCGTCAATAAAGAGTCCAAAGGGCTTGAATGGCAAACAGATTGCTACTGAGCTCGTTAATGTAACCAAAGAATTCCTTAAGAAAAACAAAATAAAAGCAAAGGTTGAATTTAGCTGGGGTGCTACTGAAGTAAAAGTTGCTCAAGGGTTAGTTGAGGCGATAGTCGAGCTTACTGAGACAGGAAGGAGTTTAAAGGCAAACAAACTAAACGAAATTGCTACTATTTGCACATCCACTACTAAATTCATTGCAAATCCTAAAAGTTGGAATAACAGCTGGAAGAAAGAAAAGATGAGACAGATAGCCCTTCTTTTAAAAGGTGCGATAGCAGCAGAAGAAAAAGTTGGTTTAAAAATGAACGTGAAGAAGGAAAATTTGGAAAAAATTTTGAAATTATTACCTGCTTTAAAAAAGCCAACCATCTCCAATCTATCTGAAGAAGGTTGGTTTGCAGTTGAGACAGTAATTGATGAGAGTCAGGTACGCACATTAATTCCCAAATTAAAGAAAGCAAAAGCGGGGGGGATCATTGAATATCCACTGAATAAGGTGATTTATTGAAGTTATGAGTTAGAAGTTATGAGTTATGAGTTGTAACTTATAACTAATAACTCCCGAGCAAAGCGAGGGGATATGCCGTGCGGCAGAAAAAGAAAAAGAAGAAAGATTAGGACCCACAAAAGAAAGAAGATGCGTCGTCGTCTCCGTCACCTGAAGAAGAGAAGCTGGGGATAATCCATTACCAATCACAATTTAATACGGTATGGCTTCTAAGTTTAAAGGCCACAACGCAGTGGTTTTTTTGTGTCTTATAGGATTTTTGTTAATTTATACCCCGAGCCTTGCCCTGGATAAAAAATTATCATTTGCCCTGAGCCATTATATCATGGCTACAGTTTACGAAAATCTTGGCGATATAAATACGGCTATTCAAGAATACCAGAACTCCTTAAAAGCAGACTACAGCAATTCCAATATTCATCTAAGGTTAGCTGTAAGCTACATTAAAAATAATAATGTTCCGAAAGCGATTGAGGAACTAAATCTCTGTGTAAAATTAGATCCCGAGGTTAGCGAGCCACATATTTTACTGGCGCTTCTTTACAGCAACCAAAACAAATCGGATTTGGCTACAGAAGAATATGAAGTTGCCTTGAAAAATGCATCAAAACTTCAGCCAGACAATATTGATATTTACAAAGAATTAGCTAAGTTATATCTATATCAGGATAATTTTAAGGCAGCAGAGCAGACCTATCTTATGATTCTGAAAATTGTACCTAATGATACAGAGGCACATTTATATTTAGCTAACATTTATGACGAATTAGAAAATAGGGCTGCTGCTATAGGAGAGCTAAGGAAAGTTTTACAATTAAAACCTGACTATCATGAGGCACTTAATTATCTGGGCTACATTTACGTTGAAGAGAATACGAATCTGGGAGAGGCTGAAATTATGATTAAGAAAGCCTTGGAGTTTGAGCCTGATAACGGAGCCTATGTTGATTCTTTAGGTTGGCTTTATTTTCGAAAAGGAAAATTTCGGGAGGCACTTAAAGAATTAGAGCGGGCCAGCCTTCTATTAGAGGATGCGGTTATTTATGACCATTTAGGCGATGCTTATTTTAAACTAAATAATCTTGAAAAAGCAAAAATAAATTGGCAAAAATCCCTTGAATTAGACCCAAAGCAAGATAAGGTTAAAGAGAAAATAGAAAAATTAAATCAATAATGAGATACAGTAATCTTAAGATTAAAGAACTGGAAACAAAAGCTAAACAAATTCGCCAACTTATTATTCAGATGTTGGCTAAGGCTGGCTCAGGTCATCCTGGCGGAAGTCTTTCAGCTACAGATTTGATTACTGCTCTGTATTTTGCAGTATTACGTCACGACCCCAAAAATCCAACTTGGTCCAAGCGCGACAGATTTCATATGTCTAAAGGTCATTGCTGTCCACTCTGGTATGCAGCATTGGCAGAATCAGGTTATTTTTCGAGAGATAAACTTTGGACCCTAAGGCAGTTGGGTTCTATATTACAAGGGCACCCTGATCGTCGAACTCCTGGCGTTGATGTGGCCTCGGGTTCTTTAGGCCAGGGTCTGTCTGTAGCTTTAGGAATGAGTTTGGCGGCAAAAATAGACAGAGAAGATTATCGGGTGTATGTTCTTCTGGGCGACGGAGAAATTCAAGAAGGTAATATCTGGGAGGCAGCTATGGCCTCCGCGCATTATAGATGCGATAATATCTGCGCTATCCTTGATCATAATGGTTTCCAGATCGATGGAAGAGTCAAAGATATTATGGATTTAGAACCATTGGTGGCAAAATGGAAGGCATTTGGTTGGTACACAATAGAGATAGACGGCCATAATATGAAAGAGATTTTATCTGCTTACGAGAAAGCCAAAAAAATTAAAGGAAAACCCACGATAATTATTGCCCATACCACAAAAGGCAAAGGCGTTTCTTTTATGGAAAATGTATGCGACTTTCACGGTCGTGTTCCTACAAAGGAAGAAGCAGAAAAGGCTCTTAAAGAATTAGAATAGATAGAAGGATATCTAAGAAATGGAACAACTATATCAACGCGAAGTTTACGGCAAAACCTTGGTTGAATTAGGCAGATTAAATAAAGATATTGTTGTCTTGGATGCAGATTTATCCGGCTCTACAAAAACAAACTTATTTGCTAAAGAGTTTCCTGATAGATTTTTTAACTTTGGCGTAGCAGAGCAGAATATGATGGCCACAGCTTGCGGTCTTGCCAGTTGTGGCAAGACCGTTTTTGTTTCTACTTTTGCGATTTTTGCAACCGGCAGGGCCTGGGATCAGGTAAGAAATGGTATCAGTTACAATAACTTTAACATTAAAATAGTCGCTACGCATGCGGGAATCAGCGTGGGTCCTGATGGAGCCAGTCATCAGGCCTTAGAAGATATCGCTCTTATGCGGGTTATTCCAAATATGCAAATTATTGTTCCCTGCGACGGTTCCCAGACACGCGACGCAGTAATGGCTGCTTTTTGTAATCCCGGTCCGTTTTATATTCGTCTGGGAAGGCCTAAGGTACCGACAATAGAAAATAAAGGCCAGTTTCAATTTGGGAAAGCCCAGATTTTAACCGAAGGTAAAGATGTAACAATCATTGCCTGTGGAATTATGGTTAATGAGGCACTTATAGCAGTAAAGAATCTTTTGGATAAAGGCATAGAGACCTCTTTGATTAACTTACATACCATAAGACCTTTGGATAAAGATACGATATTGAAGGCAGCCAGCCAGACAAAAGGCATAGTTGTTTGCGAAGAGCATATGGCTGTAGGAGGACTTGCTTCCAGTATCGATGAGGTGATTGCAGAAAGCTATCCTACGAGGGTCATAAGGTTAGGCATAAAAGATAAATTTGGACAATCTGGAGAGCCAGTTGACTTATTAAAAGAATATAATCTTACATGTTTAGATATAGAGTAGGCTGCTTTAAATATCGTCTCTATAAGGTAAATAAAATTGGTTCTTAATTCCTACGCCAAGTTAAATCTATATTTGGAAGTTTTAGGTAGACGTAAAGACGGTTATCACAATATAAGGACTCTCTTTGAAAGAATAGACCTCTCTGATAAAATTATCCTCAAATCCCGCCGGGATAAAAAAATAAAAATATTGTGCAATTCTCCAGAAGTTCCCTTAGATAACGCCAACCTTGCTTTTCGTAGTGCCAGATTATTACAGGATACGTTTAGACTCGATAAGGGTGTAGATATAAGAATCAAAAAAAATATCCCTATAGGAGCGGGTCTGGGTGGTGGTTCAAGCAATGCGGCAGCTGTGCTTGTAGGTTTGAATAGACTCTGGAACCTAAAACTTGCTAAGAATAGACTTATTACTTTAGCCAGAAGGATAGGTAGCGATGTTCCTTTTTTTATTTATAATATTCCTTTTGCCCAAGCCACAGCTTGCGGCGACAGGATAAAGTTGCTTAATAAGTTGCACTATTTGCGACTCTGGCATATATTAGTAGTGCCAAAGATAGCCATTTCTACTCCTACTATTTATAGAAAATGGGATACTTATTCTAAGTTGACAGAACCAGATTATGATGTTAAAATACTAACTTTGGCATTAAAAAAAAGGGATAGTTTTTTAATAGCGCGGAGTTTATTTAACGACCTAGAGAAAATTACTGCCAAATTATATCCTGTTATAGGAAGAATTAAAAAAAAGCTAAAGGCGCTAGGCATAAAATCAATCTTGATGTCCGGAAGCGGTCCGGCGGTTTTTGGCATTGCTTCTTCAAGAAAGGAGGCCGTAGCGTTAAGCAAGCAGCTTAAGAAGAATAAGTTCTGGAAAGTATTTGTAACAAGAACGGTTTAAGGTATCGAGACAGCAAGGAGGCGGTCCTATGGAGATTACCGAGGTTAAAGTATTTTTGAAAGATTCACCGGACAAAAAACTAAAGGCATATGTGACTGTAACTTTCGACAATGCCTTTGTGGTGAGAAATATAAAAGTAATAGATGGCGCAAATGGTTTATTTATTGCCATGCCTTCAAGGAAGATAAAGCAGCCCTGTGCAAAATGCGGATTTAAAAATGAATTGCGTGCTAAATTCTGTAATCAGTGCGGCGGGCAGCTACCTTTAGCGCCTCGGCCAGTGGGTCAGGAAGCCCAAACAAGCAGTCAGCTGGAGCATAAGGATATCGCTCATCCTATAACCCAGTCCTTCCGGGAATATCTCCAGAAAAGGATATTGGAAGCATACGAACAAGAAAAAACAAGAGGCCCAAGCAGTATCTAAATTTTTATTAAAACTAAGTTAATTTGTGCTTGGGACGTCGTCCAATGGTAGGACACGAGAATTTGGGTCTCGCTATTGTGGTTCGAGTCCACACGTCCCAGTTAAGAATAGAATAAGATGAGAAATATAGCCTGTATAATTTTAGCAGCAGGGAAAGGTGAGCGGATGAAGTCCGATATCCCTAAGGTTTTACACTCTATCTGCGGTCGGCCTTTGTTAGGTTATGTTCTGGATTTAGTCAGAGACCTAAAAATCGACAAAGTCATAGTAGTTCTAGGTCATAAACAGGAGGAGGTAAAAAAGTCCCTTAAGACCAAAGCAATGAAATTGATCATACAGAAGAGGCTCCTGGGCACTGCTGATGCAGTAAAGAAGGCTATTTCAGCGTTAAAGAATTTTAAAGGTACAATTTTGGTGCTTTATGCCGATAATCCCTTGCTAAAAAAAGAAACAGTCAGGCAGCTTTTAGAACACCATATAAAAAATAATTTAGACGCCACATTATTAACCGCAGAATTGAATAAACCTAAAGGATACGGTCGGATTTTGAGGGATAAATATTCGAGTATCTGCGGCATTGCGGAAGAGAAGGATACCGATGATTACCAGAAGGAGATCAAAGAGGTTAATACAGGTGTTGCCTGTTTTAAAATGCAGAGTTTACAAGAAGGCCTAAAGTATGTTCGGCGCAATAATTTTAAAAAGGAGTACTATCTTACTGATATTATTAGTATCCTTTATAAAAAAGGTTATTTTATTGACGCCCTCAAATTATCTGATATCTCTGAGGCACTGGGTATAAATTCACGGGTTGATTTGGTTGAGGCAAATAGAATTATGCAAAGAAGAATCAATGAAGAATTAATGAATAAAGGTGTTACTATCGTAGATCCGGATTCTACCTTTGTCGGTTTTGGTACAAAAATTGGTCAGGATACCACGATTTATCCCTTTACAGTTATAGAAAGTAATGTTAAAATTGGAAAACATTGTTTTATTGGTCCATTTGCACATTTGAGAGAAGGAACGCAGATTAAAGATGGCGTAGTATTAGGCAATTTCGCTGAAGTTGTCCGTTCAAAGATCGGTACTGAGACGCTGGCAAAACATTTTTGCTATCTTGGCGACAGTCGTATAGGAGATAAGGTTAACATAGGCGCTGGTACAGTCACAGCTAATTTTGACGGTAAGAAAAAAAATATTACGATTATTAAAGATAGAGCCTTAATTGGATCAGATACAGTATTAGTAGCACCGGTAAAGATAGGAAAGCGCGCCACAACCGGAGCAGGGACGGTAGTAGTAAAGAATAAAAATGTCAGTGACGGTACAACTGTAGTGGGTGTGCCTGCACGGATACTAAAAACGAAGAGGTAAATATGGATAAACTAGCAATATTTACGGGTAACGCAAATCCTGAGTTGGCCAAGGAAATTTGCAGACATCTAAAGATTAAATTATCCGATGCCCTGGTAAGCAAATTTAGTGAAGGAGAGATACGCGTTAAGATTGATGAGAATGTACGTGGCAAGGATGTTTTTGTAATTCAGTCCACCTGTCCGCCGCCCAACGATAATCTTATGGAACTTCTGATTATGATTGATGCACTGAAACGAGCTTCCAGTCAGCGTATCACGGCAGTTATTCCCTATTTTGGTTATGCCCGCCAGGACAGAAAAGATCAGCCGCGTGTACCCATAACGGCAAAACTGGTGGCTAACCTTTTGACTACTGCAGGCGCAAACAGAGTTCTCACTGTGGATTTACACGCAGGTCAAATCCAGGGTTTCTTTGATATACCAGTAGATCATCTTTTAGCCGTAGGCGTTTTTATCGATTATTTTGCAAAATTAAAATTGAAAGATTTGGTAATTGTTTCTCCAGATGTGGGTGGCATAAAAATGGCCAGGGCCTATGCTAAAAGAATAGGCGGAGATTTAGCAATTATAGATAAGAGGCGCGTCTCACCGGAGAAATCTGAGGTAATGCATATATTAGGTGAAGTAAAGGGTAAAAATGTTATTATCGTTGATGATTTGATTGCCACGGGCGGTTCTCTAGTGGAAGGTGTTGAGGCATTAAAGAAGGCTAAAGCCAAAACCATCTACGCAGCAATTACACACGGTGTTTTATCTGGGTCTGCCATAGAGCACTTGGACAGATGCAAGGGTTTAAAAGAACTGGTTATCACAGATAGTATACCTTTAGACGATACTAAAAAACGCAGATATATTAAAGTATTATCGATTTCGGGATTATTGGCAGAGGCGATCAAGAGAATTCATAGAGAGGAATCGGTAAGCGCATTATTTGATTAAGAATATGGAAGAGATATTGTTAGACGTAGAAACAAGAGATGAACTAGGTAAATCTAAAGTAAAAGACCTCAGAGAAGAGGGTTTTATTCCTGGTGTGGTTTATGCGGTAGGCAAGAGGTCAGAGGCGATCAAGGTCTCAAGAAGTAAATTTCTGAAGTTGCTGCACCAGCATCGTCTTGAGAATGCGGTGATTAACCTAAAAATCGGAGAGGATAAAAAGCAAAAATCCAGGCCCTGTTTAATTAAAGAAATTCAATATGATCCAGTTCACGGTGATTTAATACATATAGAC